>JBEKNX010000120.1:0-11006 GCA_049522375.1 Acidimicrobiales bacterium
CGGCGCCCCAGATGTCGCCGACGGTGAAACCGGCCGGGAAGGGGTCCTCGGGGTCGAGCACATAACGGGTGTAGCCCGTGACCCAGGCGGTACCCGTGATGGTCGGGACCACCGCGGGGTAGGCGTCTACCCGGCCCTCGGCCACCAGCCTGCCCGTGAACACTGTGCCCAGGATCCCCTCGCTGCGGAAATCGTGGTCGAGCCGTAGCTGCCCCCGGGCGTGGAGAACGGCCATTTGCGCGCAGGTGCCCGTCCCGCACGGGGAGCGGTCGAGGACACCTGTCCAGGTGTCCGGCCGGTGCCAGTCGAGGGCACCCGTGGAAACGACGACGGCGTTGCGCCGGTCGGCGTGCCCACCGCTGGCCGGTCCCACCAGGCAGGCGATGGTCGGGCCCACCAGTTCCGGTTGCCCGGGGTGGTACTGGGGCACCTGCTCGCGAGCGGCTGCCTTGATGCACTCGCCGACGCGCACGAGGTCGCGGGCCTCATCGGCGGCGAGGCGCAGGCCCAACGGGCCGGCGTCGGCGATGACGTAGATCATGCCGCCGTAGGCCAGGTCCACGCTCACGGTGCCGAGACCGGCCACCTCGACCCGGGCGTCGAGCTGCATGGCAAAGCAGGGAACGTTCTCGAAGGTGACCCGCCGGGCCCGGCCCCCGACCACTTCAGCCGCCACGCGGACAAGGCCGGCCGGGGTCTCCAGGGTGAAGCTCGTCACCGGCTCTTGCACCTCCACCATGCCTGCGTCGACCAGCACGGTGGCCACGCAGATGGTGTTGGTGCCGGACATAGGCGGGTACTCGACCTGTTCCATGATGACAAAGCCGGCCGCCGCCTCCGGGTCAGTGGGTGGCAGCACCAGGTTGCAGTTGGCTGCCGGGTAACCCCGGGGCTCGCGGAGCATACGCAGGCGAAGGTCGTCGTGGCAGGTGGCAAGGTGGCGCATCTTCTCGAACATCGTCGTCCCAGGCACGTCCTTCACCCCGCCCACGATGACCCGCCCCGGTTCGCCACCGGCATGGGCGTCGACGGCGGTCATCTCCGTTCCCGGGCTCGGGCAGCCCGGGACCAAGCACGGCGCAGGTGGCGCCGACGCGCCTTGGTCAGGTTTCATATTTGGGGCGCCTGCCCCGTCGGTTCGGCCCGGGCGCCGAGGTAGGCGGCGACTACTCGCGGGTCGTCGGCCAGCTCGCTACTGGGACCGGAGAGCACCAGGCGGCCCTGCTGCAGTACGTAGGCCCGGTTGGTGATCTCGAAGGCGAGCGTCACGTTCTGTTCGACGAGCAGGACCGCCGTGCCTTCGGCTGCGATCTGCACCAGGAGGTCGTAGACGGACTCCACCATTTGCGGCCCCAGGCCCAGGGAGGGCTCGTCCACCATGAGCAACGTCGGCTCCGCCATCATCCCCCGGGCGATGGCCAGGATCTGCTGCTCGCCGCCGGAAAGCATCCCCGCCAGCTTGGGCATGTGGGGGGCCAGAATGGGGAAGCGTTCGAGCACTGCTTGCAACCGCTCGCGCCGGCGCGACCGGTGACCGCCGAACCCGAAGCCGGCCAGTTCCAGGTTTTCACTGACCGTCAGCGAGGGGAAAATGCGCCTGCCCTCGGGGACTTGCACGAGGCCCAGGCGCACACGAGCGGCCGGCGCCACCCGTCCCAGGTCCTGCCCGAGGAACGACAACGCACCGGAGCGGGGTTTTACCAGTCCGGACAGTGCTTTGAGGACGGTGCTCTTGCCGGCGCCATTGGCGCCCAGCAGGGCGACGATCTCGCCCCGCTCGACACTGAGGCTGACCTCGGAGACCCCCCGGACGGGGCCGTAGTACACCGTCATTTTGGAGACGTCGAGGACGCTCACCGGCGCCGCCGCCCCAGGTACGCCTCGATGACCCGCTGGTCGTTGCGGACAGCCTCGGGGTGGCCCTCTACGAGGAGGCGGCCCCGGTCCAGCACGGCCACAGTCTTGGCCAGCTGCATCACGAGCTCGACGTCGTGCTCGATGATCACGACGGTCACCCCGCTTTCCCACGTCCGGTGGATAACGTCGGCCAGCTCGTCGCGCTCGACCGAGCTCACCCCGGCCGCAGGCTCGTCGAGCAGCAGTACTCGCGGTCGGGCGATCAAGGCCCTGGCGACCTCGAGGCGCTTGCGTACGCCGTAGGAGAGGTCGGCGGCCAGGGCATCGGCCTTGTCACCGAGGCCCACGTAGTTGAGCCAGTGCTCTGCCTCGTCGGCCAGCGCACGCTCGCGCCGGCGCATCCCGGGCGTCCCGAGCACGGTCCCCCAGGGGCTGGCGCTGGCCCGAAGATGGGCCCCGATGAGGACGTTCTCACGGGCCGAGAGGCGCGGGAACACGCGCACGTTCTGAAAGGTCCGCCTGATGCCGAGCGCGGCCACCCGATGGGCGGCCAGCCGGGTGATGTCATGGCCGTCGAAGCTGACCGACCCGCCGGTGGGGCGGTAGAAGCCGGTGAGGCAGTTGAAAAACGAGGTCTTGCCGGCGCCATTGGGGCCGATCACGGCGAAGAGGGAGAGGTCCGGTATCTGGAGGGTGACCCCCGAGAGGGCGTCGAGGCCACCGAAACGCAACGAGAGGCTTTCCGTCGCCAACAACGCCATCACGGAGCCCCGTCGTCCGGGCGGCGCGTCGAGGGGCGGGTAAAACCACGGACGGCACGGGCGACCGAGCGGGCCCGCCGTTCCAGACCGAGACCGGTCTCCGGCCATATGCCCTGGGGCCGCAGCACCATGATCAGCACCAGTAGCAAACCGAAGACGAGCAGGCGGGCAGTGGCGAACTGGCGGAAGATCTCCGGGCTGGCGATGACCACTCCCGCCCCCAGGAGGGCGCCCCAGATGCTGCCGATACCACCCATGGCCACAGCCATCACCACCAGTAGCGACTCGTTGAAGCCGAAACTTGGCGGGGCTATGGCGATGAAGGCCGCGCCGTAAAAGGAACCGGTGATGGCGCCGTACACGCTCCCGGCCATGTAGGCGTACAGCTTGAAGCGGTGGACCCTGATGCCCATGGCCTGAGCGGTGTCCTCGTCTTCACGGATCGCCAGCCAGGCCCTCCCGAGCCGGGACCGGCGCACACGGTAGCTGACCCAGGTGAACACCACGGTGAGCACCAGGAAGACGTAGAAATACCCGGCGGTGCTGGTAATCGTCAGTCCCGCCACGCTGAGGGGGGCGATCCCGGAGATCCCCTCGGGCCCACCCGTCTGGTTGAGGTTGGTGACGATGTTCTGGATGATCTCGCCGAAGCCGAGAGTGATGACGGCGAGGTAGTCGCTGCGCAGCCGCAGGGTCGGCGTCCCGATGAAGACGGCACCGATCAGCGAGGCCGCCACCGCCACCGGCAGGGTGGCGAGGATGGGCCAGTGGAGATCCACCGACAGCAGCCCGGTCGTGTAGGAGCCGATGGCGAAGAAGGCGGCGAAGCCGAGGTCGAGCATGCCGCAGAGGCCGACGACGAAGTTGAGCCCCAGCGCCAGGCACATGAGGATCTCCACCTGCATGGCCACGCTGACCACGTAGTTGCTCTGGACCAGAGGTGGCAGGAAAGCGGCCAGGCCGAGCGCCACCAGCGCTACCGGCAGGCCCGGGTGCAGCCGGGACAGCCCCAGGTTGAGGCGGCCGGGAGGTTGCCCGCCGGCGTACAGCACCGTCGGCGCTACGTCGCTCGGGCCCGGGGGGCTCTTAGACTCTCTGGCCAACACGTTCGCCTAGTAGTCCGGTGGGGCGCAGCCACAGGGTGAGCACCAGAGCGCCGAAGGCGAACAGCAGCGCCCATTGCGCGCCGAACAGGCCAGTGCCGACCGACTCCAGGATGCCGAGCAGCAGGCCGCCCACGGCGGCACCGGCAACGTTGCCGATGCCGCCCATCACCGCCGCGGTGAAGGCCTGCAACCCGAGGGAGAAGCCCTCCAGGTAATTGATCTGCCCGTAGTACAGGCTCGAGGTAACGGCCGCCGCTCCCGCCAGTGCTCCCCCGATGAAAAACACAAGGGAGATGATGCGGTCGGTATTGATGCCCATCAACGTGGCCGCGGCGCGGTCTTGGGCAACGGCCCGCATAGCCGTGCCCAGCATCGTGCGGTTGACGATCCACCACACGGCCGTGACGAGCACAGCGGCAATAGCCACGATGACCACCTGCGTCCAGGTGTAGTGGACGCTGGCCACGTCGAAACCGGTGCTGGGCGGGGTCACCGGGAAGGGGAGGTAGTTGGAGCCCCAACCGGGGATGTTGAGGACGCCGTTCTCCAGGACCTGGGAGACCCCCAGGGCGGCGATCATCACAGAAAGGACCGCCGCCCTCCTCATCGGCCTGTAGACAAGCCTCTCTACCGACATGGCGAGGACGCCGCCGGCGATCATCGTAACGATGCCGACCCAGACGACGTTGCCCCAGTTGATCTTTGTGCCCACAGTCACGGCGGCCAGGAGGCTGTAGCTCACGAACGCCGACACCATGTAGAAGTCGCCGTGGGCGAAGTTGATCAGCCGGAGGATCCCATAGACCATGCTGTAGCCCACGGCCACGAGCGCCAGGAACGCGCCCAGGAACAGGCCCGCGACAATGTCGGGGACGACGACGCTCCACGTCACGGTTTACGGCGCCCTGTCCTGGCTAGCGTCCGAGGCAACTCGCCTCTGGCTCACATCGCGGGTTGCTGCGGGGCCAGCTTGTACTGCCCTCCGATCACCTCGAGCACGATGAAGCGCGCGCCCAGTCGCGACCCCGCCGGGGCGAAGGAAACCTCTCCGGTCAGGCCGGCGAACTTCAAGCTGTGCAGGGCCGTGATCACCTTGGCGGGCGAGAGGCTCCCGGCAGTCTTGGCCGCTTCGGCCAGGGCGTAGATGCCGTCGTACCCGTACGCCGAGTAGGGCCCGGGCTGGGCGTGGAACTTGCCCACGTAGGAGCTGTCGAACGCTTTGGCCGCGCTGCCGGTGAGGAACGAGGACAGCACGGAGATGGTCGCGTAAGTCCCGTTGGCCGACGCCCCCGCATCCTTGATGAAGGTGGGGTCAACCGAACCGTCGGCGCACACGAAGGGGATGGTGATGCCGGCCGTGCGGAGCTGGCGCACAAACTCGGCTGCCTGGGCGAAGTACCCGGTCCAGTAGATAGCGCCCGCCTTATCGGCCCGCACCGTCGCTATCACCGCGGAGAAGTCCTGGTTGGTGCTGGGGATGGCTTGGACCGGCAGGACCTTGACAGACGTACCGGCGAGGCCCTTGGCCGTGAGCTGGGCCACGTTCACTGCGTAAGTCGACTGGTCGTCGGCGATGAAGAGCGTCTTGACTTTCAGGACCTTGGTGAACAAGCCGATGGCTTCCTGGGCCTGCAGCGGGCCACCCGGGTCGATCAGGAAGACGTTGTGGTAGCCCGCCTGGGTGAGGGTGCTGGAGTTGGCGGCGGCCTGTATGTTCGGGATGCCGGCCCGGGCGTAAATCGCCTCCGCGGGCTGTGCCGCGCTCGAGCAGTAACCTCCGACCATCGCCTGTACACCCAGCGAAACCAGCTTGTTGGCGGCGTTGACCGACGTCTGCGGGTCGCAGGCGTCGTCCTCCTCCCGCAGGACGATCTTGTGACCGAGCACTCCACCGGCGGCGTTGATATTGTCGGTGGCCAGCAGCTCACCATCGTAGATCTCCGTGCCGGCCTGAGCCTCGGCCCCGGTCACGGGTTCTGACACACCGACCAGGTACGTACCCGAGCCGACGGCGGTGGCCGACGCGGCGAGCGAAGGTGTGGCAATGCAGGCCACGGCGAGGACTGTCGCGGCGATGCCTGTCAAGCACGTGGTGGACTTGGTTCGCACTTCTCCTCCTCCTTTGGGGCATGGACCAGCAAGGAGGTCCCATCATCGCACCGGATCCGTCGGCCACGCACGCGATAGGTCGCTAAGGTGGGCCGCTCCCGCCTGCAGCTTCGGCGCAGGTCGCCTCAGGCGTCTCTCCATAAGCGGCCCTCTCCCCCTCCCACCAGGGGTGATCTCGTGCCGCCGCTCAGCTGAACTGCGGCTAAGGCGTGTTTCGCGTCCCGTCGTCCTCAGCGCGCCTACGGTCCCAGGTTGTCCAACGGAGCCGGGCCGGCAGGCCCCTGCGGTCCCGGACGGCGTGGGCCTGGCCAGGGCGGCCGACGTGCGGGCAACGAGCGGGGCGGCCTACGGCAGGCTTCGGTACATGATGAGGAGGCCGACGAGACTGTGCACGGGGTGGTCGAACGCGTCCGGGACTGTGGCCAGGACCTGGAACCCGACTGATCGCCATAAATGGACGGCTGCGATATTGGTCTCCACAACGGCATTGAACTGCATTGCTCGGTACCCGTCTGCGGTTGCTGCGGCCAGGACGTGCTCGGCAAGGGCGCGGCCCAAACCCAGGCCGGACCGGGCGGGGTCGACCATAAAGCTGGCATTGGCAACGTGAGAACCGCCCCCCTCGTTATTGGGGAGAAGTTTGGCGGTGCCCACGATGGTGCCGGTTTGGTCGACCGCCACAAAAACACGGCAAGGCGGCGGCAGCATCCACCGGGCACGAGCGCCTTCCTCGGGGAGAGCACGGGGCCAGGTGTAAGTCTCCCCGGCTCGGACGATCTGCTCAAGAAAGGGCCAGATGCCTTCCCAGTCGGTCGGCCGCGCGTCGCGAATGGTAAGCTTTGGAGCCACGCTCAGCAAGCCTAAACGACCCCCAGGCTGAACCCTGTGCGTCAAACGCGCCCGGGAACCCGTTTTCCTCAAGGAGGTTGAAATGCCACCGGACCCTCACCCTCTGGAAGGAGGGGTCGCCGTCGTGACCGGCGCCGCAAGCGGCATTGGTCTGGCTACTACCCTTCACCTGGCGGCCGCGGGAATGCGCGTCCACGCCACTGATATCCGATTGGATGTCCTGATCGATCGCCTTAGCAACGCAGCAGAAAGCCCCGGGCTCATATCACCTCACGGCCTCGACGTCACCGATCCCCGGGCCGTCGACCGGCTGATGGCCGATATTGCCGCTGAAGCTCCGGTCCGGGTGCTGGTTTGCGCCGCCGGGACTAACATCGCCGAGCGACGTCTGGACCAGGTCACGGGCGAGGCGTGGGCCGCCTTGATCGAACTAAACCTGACCGGGGTCTTCTCATGCGTGAGGGCGGCGCTGACCCAGCTGCGCGAAACCCAAGGCCACGTGGTCGTGATCGCTAGCCACACCGCGGCGTGGCCCGACGCCGTGTCGGGACCCGCCTACCAGGCCGCCAAGGCCGGCGTGCTCCAGTTTGTGCGCGCCGCCAGTGCGGAGGAGCACGGGCGAGGGGTGCGCTTCACGGCCCTTCTTCCCGGAATGGTAAACACCGAACTGATGGACAAGCGCCCGACACCGCCCAGCGCGCAGATGCGGGCCACAGCAATACAACCCGAAGACATTGCCGCAACCATCCTCTTCGCCCTCAGTTTGCCATCGCGCGCCTGCATCGGGGAGCTCACGATCGTACCTACCATCCACCAGGCTGTCGGGCAGACCTCTTAGAGCTTCGGCGCGCCAGCGCCCTTGGTGGCGATGGGCGCACGAGCTCGCTCACGCAGCCAACGCCCTGGTGGGCCCAAGGTCAGACAACGTGCTCCTCGATGCGACGAGCGGCCCATTCCACCCTCTCGATAAGGTTGTTGCCCAGCACCATGTCACTTACGCCGAGGATGATGGGAGCACTACCAACAGTCTCGAGTAAGTGCTCGACGAACTCGTGGAGCTCTGGCTCGGGTGTACGTTCCTCCAGGAGCGGCGAAGGTATGACCCCCCACATGATTGGTCTCTCACCCTGGAGTGTTCCCCACAACTCGTCGAACGTACACTGAGTCAGCGGGGCGGGGGAGACAGACTCGATCACATCGAGCCCGGTGTCCTTCAGCTGGCTGAGCAACGGCCTGAGCTCTCCGTCGAAGTGACTGCCGACCTTCTTCCCTTGGGCGTGGTAGAGCTCGGTATAGCGCTGGAGCGCGGGGACAACGTACTTGGCGAATAGCTTGGGGTTTGTCATGTGCCCGGTAACCCCGTCGGCGAACTCAACGTACGGGTAATCAAGACCCGCAAGCAAGTGGGCTGTTTCAGTACGTAGAGCGTCGATGCCAGCGAGGAGCTTGCCCACCCTTTCGGGCTCGTCGTACAGGGCGTAAAACGTGGCCACCTCACCCAGCAACTCTACGAGTACCTCTTGGAACGGGGTCCGGTCGATCCGAGGTATGACGAAACCAAAGTCACCGACGTCTTCCTCAGCCTCCTTGACCCGGTCGAAGCGAGGGACCACTTCCAGGTGGTCCATGAGCCAGCCGACAGTGTCGAAGTCCTCCGGTGTCTTGATCGGGTGTTCCTCGAGGTAGGGGTTCTCCGCCCATAACACCGTCTGAGGGTGCACCCCCTGGCGCAGGGATATCTTGCCTACCGGCGTCGAGAGCTGAATAGTGGTGGTACCCGGCCGGTCGGTCCGCACCAGGTCTTCCAACACCGGCCACCTCGAGGTCACAGGGTCGGTCTCGCGACGGACCAATTGCCCATCGACCGAGACCGACAACTCTGCACCCAGAAGGCGGTACTCGTAAGGAGCAACAAACTTGAGCTGGCCCATGCCGACCTTGTGGTGGCACTCTATGAGCGAAAGCTCCTCGAACCGGGCCGGCAGGCGTCCCTGGCGGACGAGGGCCGTGCGCCAGAGCTCGAGACGGTCACAAAACGGGATCCGGTCTGGCTTGCGACCTTCTATCACCGCTAGCACCCTGTCGTGCATTGAGAGACCGACCACCAATCACGATCATACAGTGCCCGATAACGGGCTGTCTATGCCGGGGTGACATCAGGCCCATGCGCCGGCTCGGGGGTTGATGAGGTGGCGCGCTAGGGGTTAGACTCCTCATCGACCGCCAGTCGTAATAGGACGTTACTGAAAGATAGATTTTCCAAGATGATCCGCTGGTCGGCGAATGTCGGCACCCTCTATTCGGAGCTACCGGTAGCGGACCGTTTCGCGGCTGCGGTCCGTTCCGGTTTTCAGTTCGTAGAGATGTGGTGCCCCTTCCCCAAGGAGGCGGCTGTCGCCGAGGCGGTACGGAGCTCTGGGGCCAGGCTTGCGGGGTTCCTGTACGAGCCGGGCGGGACGCACGGCCCCGGAGAGATGGCCCCCGGACAACGGGGCATCCTGAACGGGACCGTGACCTTGGACGAATGCCTTGAGTTCTTCAGGCGTTCTGTGTCCTTCGCCAAGACGACTTCCGCCACCCACGTGGCCGTCTTGCTTGGCAACGCCGACGAGGACCGCCAAAGGGCGCTGGCCTTCGCGGCTGCTGCCCTCCGGCGCGCCTGCGAAGTCACCCAACCGGCGGGCCTGATGATCATGGTCGAGCCGCTCAACTCTTTTGACACCCCTTCCTACATGGTCCATGACGCCGAGGAGGCGGCGGAGTTTGTGCGCAGCCTCCGGCGTCCGGGAGTGCGCCTGCTCCTCGACGTTTACCATGTGGCGCGCGAGGGGGCCGACCCGGTGGCCGTTATTCCTCGCGTCCGCGACGTGATCGGGCATGTACAGGTGGCCGACTGCCCTGGGCGGGGAGCTCCGGGAACGGGCCGACTGGACATGCACGGGGTCGTCCGTACCCTGGAGGACGTCGGCTACGACGGGTTCATAGGTATCGAGTACCTGCCCGGCAACCGCACGACAGACGAGTCGCTCACTTGGCTGCCCGAGAAGCTGAGAGCAGTACCCGTCGAGGCCGGTATGTTTCAGTGAAACCGCAAGCAGCCGGCCGGCGCACCCTGGCCAGGTGCGGTTGGCTATCCCCGTTCTCAAGTTCCAGAAGGAGAGGAGTCGACCTAACACGAAGATCACCAAGGTAACCAGCTATCCCGTGGGCAAGCGCCTCGAAACACCGGTCCGGTGGGGCACGATGGCAGTGAGCACCAAGGGCAGCGTCCTCGTCACCGTGGAGACGGACGAGGGCCTGACCGGTATCGGCGAGGCGGGTTTCTCGGCGGAGTACTTCCGCACCGTCGGGCCTGTGGTCAACGAGTTGCTCGGCCCGATGATAGTGGGAGAGGATCCCACGGACATCGGCCGATTGTGGCAGCGCATGTTCGAGAACACCCACATGTGGGGCCGGCGCGGGGTCGAGACCTACGCGCTCAGCGGAGTAGATATAGCCCTCTGGGACCTGCTCGGCAAGGTTGCCGGGCTTCCGGTTCATCGCCTGCTAGGAGCGCGCAAGTCTTCCGTGCGCGCCTATCTGGCGCCGAGCCTCAAAGGGGTCGGAGAAATAGTGCCTGAATGCGTCGCCGGCGTAGAGCAGGGCTTTACGGCCGTCAAGTTGCGTATCGGAGGGGACGCCGCGGAGGCAAGGGACTTGGTCTCCCAGGTGAGGCGAGCGGTCGGTGACGGGGTCGAGCTGGCGGTCGACGCCAACATGGCTTACGACCGGCGAGGCGCCCTTGACATGGCGCGTTCGCTTGAACAGATGGGCGTGATCTGGTTTGAAGAGCCGGTCGCGACGCACAGCCTAAGCCAGTACATCGAGGACCATTCCTGGTTGAGCGACCGCGTTTCCATGAAGCTCGCAGGTGGCGAGTCTCTTATGACCCGCTTTGAGTACATCGATCTTCTGCAGCGGCGGACCTTCGACATCGTGCAGCCCGACGCAACCGGGGTTGGCGGCATCTCTGAGGCGAAGCGGGTCGCGGATATGACCAGCGCTTGGAACCTGACCTGCATCCCCCACATCGCCTGTTCCTCGGGGACAGGGGTCAACCTGGCCGCCGGCCTCCAGGTGATCCTGGCGTGTGACAGCCCGCTGATCGAGTACGACGCCTACAGCGGCATTGGCTGGGAAGGTTTCCTGGTCCACCCTCCACAACTCGAAAACGGATGGGTCAAGGCACCAGAGGGGCCGGGGCTAGGCGTCGAGCTTTCTCCGGGCGCACGGGAAAGGTTCGTGCTTTAGCACCTGCAGGACAGTTCGCCGCGTTTAGGGCCTG
>JBEKNX010000121.1:0-10939 GCA_049522375.1 Acidimicrobiales bacterium
AAACATACGCAAAACGAAAAAAGAGCTTGAGAAAGCAAATCACAACTCATAAAAAAACAACTAAACAAACCAGGGAGAGGCCGGCAAGTTCGAGGTCACCATGGACGACCGCATGAGGGCCGTGTGGGCTCAGGCGACTCTCTCCGGTGGGGTCTCGCACCGCCAGGGGCTGCCCCTCCCGGACGACTCGCTGACCTCCGCCTTGTCCAGCGCGGTGTCCAACTTGCGCGCCGACCGCGTGTGGGAGCGGGCGCTGGCGGCTGCCGCGGCTCTGGCGTCGTAGTGCCGATAGGGTCTAGGCGGTGAACGGAGAGCTCGTAGTTGTGGACGACTTGCCCGGTGCTTTCACAGCCGAAGTGGTCTCCACCTTCGTCAACCGGCCCGGGGAGGAGTTCGACATCGCCCTGTCGGGTGGTGAGACGGCCCGGGCCTGTTACGAACGGCTGGCCGCCGACGCCGCCCAGGCCATCGACTGGCTCGTGGTTAACGTCTTCTGGGGCGACGAGCGCTGCGTCCCGCCCGACGACCCCGACTCCAACGAACTGATGGGGCGGCGGGCGCTGCTGGAGAAGGTGGGAGCGGCCAACGCCGTCTTCCCGATGCGCTGCGACGAAGGCGTAGACGCCTACCAGCTGCGCATCGGCGAGGTCGGCCAGCTCGATGTCGTTCACCTGGGCATGGGCGCCGACGGCCACACGGCCAGCCTTTTCCCCGGCTCCCCCGCCCTCGATGCCGACCCCGGCCAACTGGTCAGCTTCAACAAAGACCCCAACGGTCGCAACCACCACCCCCGCATGACCCTCACCTACGCCGGTATCGCCCGGGCCCGCCTGGTCATCTTCACCGTGGCCGGGGAGGCCAAGCGCCCGGCGCTGGAGGCGGTGGTAGCCGGGGAGGACCTGCCGGCGGCCCGGGTCCGGGCCGGTCGGGTGCTCTGGCTCGTCGACCCCTCCGCCGCGCCGCGTAACCTCGCCGGCGCCCCCCGGTGACCCAAGCAGAGGGCCCGGGCGGCGTGACCGCGGCCGGCGCTGGGCACCCACGCGGCCCGCGCACGGGCGACCCCGATCTGGACGCGCGGGTCGAGTCCCTGCTCGACGAGCTGCAGGTCACCTCCAACCGCGACCAGCTGCGAGAGCTGTTCATCTCCGTCGTGCGCGTGGCCCAGGACCGCCTCGACCGCCTCGACCTGAAGATCGCCAACGCCGCGCTGCGCGAGATCGTAGAGGGCTTCGAGGTTTTTGCCCCCTACCGCTCCGTCCCCAAGATCACGATGTTCGGTTCGGCCCGCACGCTGCCCACGGACCCGCTGTACGCCCAGGCCCGGGACCTGGCCTACCGCCTGGCCGGCCTGGGCTGGTCCACGGTGACCGGCGCCGGGCCGGGGATAATGGCGGCCGGCCTGGAAGGCGCCGGCCCCGAGCACAGCTTCGGCATAAACATCCGGCTCCCTTTCGAGCAGATGGCCAACCAGTTCATTTCCTCGGACCCGAAATTGGTATCGATGAAGTACTTCTTCACGCGCAAGCTCCTGCTCGTGAAGGAGTCCGACGGCTACGCCGTCCTGCCCGGCGGCTTCGGCACCCTGGACGAATCGTTCGAGCTCCTGACCCTGTTGCAGACGGGCAAGGCCCAACCTGCCCCCGTGGTGCTCCTGGAAGTGCCCGGAGGAAGTTACTGGCACGCCTGGGAGCGGTTCGTTACCGAAGAGGTGACCGCCCGGGGCCTGATCGAGCCTGACGACACCAGCCTCTACCTGATCACCGACGACGTCCTGCAGGCCGCGGGCGAGGTGCTCGGTTTCTACCGCAATTACCATTCGCTGCGCTGGGTGGGCGAACGCCTGATCATCCGATTGAAGGCTCCTCCGACCGTTCCCGAAGTAGAAGCCTTGTCCGAGGACTTCGCCGGCATCTGCTTGCGGGGCCCCATCGAGATCCTGCCCGGGCCGCTGCCCACCGAGACCCGCCAGGACGACCACGTGGAGCTCCCCCGTATCGCTCTCAGCTTTGACCGGACGTCTTATGCCCAGCTCCGCCGGCTGATCGACGCCCTGAACGCCTTGCCCAGCGCTCCCCCGCCACCGGCCGGCTTGCCCGTGCCCGCCTGCCAGCTCGCCCGCCCGGGCTGACCAGGCGCTAACCGGCCAGATCGACGTCGGAGCTCGGGCATATTTCTTCGGCCGTCACCGCCTCCAGCACGGTACGCGCCACGACGGCCAGGTCTTCCAGCTGGCCCCGCGTCAGCCGGTCGACGAACAACCGCCTCACGGCCTCGACGTGGCTCGGGGCGGCCGCCTCGATCCGTTGCCGGCCGAGCGCGCTGACCTGCACCACTGCGCCCCTTCCGTCGTCCCCGGGCCGGCACTTCTCGACCAGGCCGCGCTCCGCCATCCTCGTCACCTGGTGCGAGATGCGGCTCTTCTCCCACCCCAGCTCGTGGCCCAGACGGGCCAAGCGCAGCCGGCCGCCCGACTGGGCGGTCAGCGCCACCAGCACCATGTAGTCCTGGTAACTCAGCTCTGAACGAGCGGACAGGTCCCGAGCCAGTTGGGCGTTCAAGCGCGCCTGCATGACCTGGAAGGAGCGCCACGCCCGCTGTTCAGGTTCATCAAGCCATCTGGTCGCGCTCATTTATTTGAGTGTACACCCGGTCCGCGGGAATAGTGGATATGTCCTCTACGTTGCTACGAAAAGATCACGTGCACCAAACCACGAGAGGAAGCCGTCATGACCAACAC
The DNA here is from genome assembly GCA_049522375.1 of Acidimicrobiales bacterium. Lineage (GTDB taxonomy): Bacteria > Actinomycetota > Acidimicrobiia > Acidimicrobiales > Palsa-688 > Fen-671. Next base: position 2,738 of record JBEKNX010000121.1, read on the forward strand.
TGGAACTGCCACCGGGACCACGTCCCTCACCGGTAACTACAACCTGGACCCCGCCCATACCCGCATCGGGTTCTCCGCCCGTCACGCCATGGTCACCAAGGTCCGGGGCGCCTTCAACGAGTTCACCGGCTCGGGGTACTTCGACGAAGCCGACCCGGCCAGCTCCCGCGTCGAGCTGACCATCAAGGCGGCCAGCATCGACACCCGCAACCCCGACCGGGATGCCCACTTGCGCAGCAACGACTTCCTGGCCATGGACGAGCACCCCGAGATCACCTTCCGTTCGACTGCGGTCCAGAAGCTGGACCAGGACCGGTACGCGCTTACCGGCGACCTCACGATCAGGGGCATCACTAAGCCAGTGACCGTCGAGTTCGAGTTCACCGGCAGTGCCGTCGACCCCTGGGGCAACCTCCGGCTCGGCTTCGAGGGCAGCACGACCATCAACCGCAAGGACTGGGGCGTCAACTGGAACGCGGCCCTGGAAGCGGGCGGCGTCCTGGTCAGCGAGAAGGTCACCCTCGAGTTCGAACTGGCAGCGGTGAAAGCCGCCTCCTAAGCACCTTTTGGGACCGGCCTGCGCCAGGCGGCCTGCGCCAGGCGGCGGGGTCAGGGGGGCGGGGTCAGGTGGCGGGGTCGCCCTCGGTGCCGTCCCCGAGCAAAGCGGCCGCCTTCAAAACGGCCCGGCGAGCCCGGCTGAGGCGGCGTTCGGCCGCCACGGCCTCGGTGCTGTCGGTCCGGATGGCCTCGCTCAACCTGGCCCGGCCCATGTCGGCGAGCTCTTCGGCGATGTCTTCCAGCGCCGCTTTGAGGCGCTGGGAGGCCTGGTCGTCCATCGGTCACCATTCTGGCGCGCCGGCCAGCCGAGGCCGGAGCGCGAAAATGGTGGGAGCCGATGTCGACCACCCTGTCGGGCAGACCGCCCGCTCGCTCCGAGGGCGCGCGCCATGGCCGGCCGCAGCGGCCCCGCCGAGCCCGGATCACCCGCTGGGCCCGCTGGGCCCGGCGGTTGATGGCGACGGCCGTGCTCGTCGTTATCGCCGGCGCACTGAGCCTGGGCGTCCTGGTGCTGGCGTGCCCATCGGTGGGCAATGCCCCCAGGCTGGTCGACGCCATCCTGGCCGCCCACCACGCCCCGAGCGACGAGGGCCACATCCCGGCCCGGCTGGGCCAAGCCCTGCTGGCCACCGAGGACAGCCGCTTCTACCACGACCCGGCGCTCGACCCGCTCGGCATCGGCCGGGCCGTGCTGGGCATGGTCACCGGCAACGGGAACGACGGCGGGGCGACCATCGAGCAGCAACTGGCCAAAATGCTCTACGCCCCCGGGACGACCGTGGACGCGGAGCTGGAGCAGGTGGGCGTGGCCTTCCGTCTGGACGCCATGTACAGCAAAGCCCGCATCCTGGCCATGTACCTTGACGCCGCCTACTTCGGCGACGGTGCCTATGGGTGCACGGCGGCGGCCGAGCACTACTTCGGCCTGGCGCCCGGGAAGCTTTCCTGGGCCCAGGCCAGCCTGCTGGCCGGTCTGGTCCAGGCCCCGAGCGAGTACGACCCCCACGGCCACCTGGCCCTGGCCCGCCTTCGCCAGCGCCACGTCCTGGCCCGCCTCGTCGCCACCGGGGCCCTTACTCCGGCTCAGGCGAGAACGATCTACGCCGCCCCGCTGAGCCCGAAAGTCAGCTTCTACGGTTGAGGCCCACTAGTTGAGCGCCGCCCGCGAAGGCTAGGGTCGGCGCCTGTGAACGACCTCGCTCTCAGCCCGTACCTGGAGCGCTCCAAGCAGCGCATCCTGGCCACATTGACCGACTGGTTGCGGATCCCCTCCATATCGGCTGACCCTGCTCACGCCGGTGACGTCGACGCCTCCGCCGAGCTCTGTGCCCGTCTGTTGCGCGAAGCGGGCATGGCTTGGGTCGAGATCCTGCCCACCGGCAGCGCCGAGGCGCCCGGGAGCGGCCGGCCGGCGGTCTACGCCGAGTGGCTGGAGGCGGGCCCGGGCGCTCCCACCGTGCTCATCTATGGCCACCATGACGTCCAGCCCGTCGACCCGCTGGACGAGTGGACGTCGCCTCCCTTCGAACCAGTGGTGGTCGGTGACGAGCTGTTGGCCCGGGGGTCGGCCGACGACAAGGGCCAGGTCCTCATGCAGATCGAGGCCGTCCGGGGCGTGCTCGCCGAGCGCCGGCGGTTGCCGGTCAATTTGAAGTTCCTCATCGAAGGCGAGGAAGAAATCGGCAGCCCCCACCTGGAGGACCTCCTCTGGCGCGAGCGGGAGAAGCTGGCTGCCGACCTCGTGGTGGTGTCCGACACCACCATGGAGGCGGCCGACGTCCCTTCCACCACCGTGAGCATGCGAGGCCTGGTTTCTTTCGACGTGACACTGCGCACGGCGCGGTCCGACCTGCACAGCGGTATATGGGGCGGCACGGTGCCCAATGCCGCCCTGGTGGCCGCCCGCCTCGCCGCCGGCCTGCACGGCGCCGACCGGCGAGTCACCGTCCCCGGCTTTTACGACGACGTGCGCGAGCTGACCGCCGAGGAGGCGCGCTCCCTGGCCGCCATCCCCTTCGACGAAGCGGAGTTCCTACGCCAGGCGGGCGTCCCGTACCTCGACGGCGAAGCCGGCCGCACGGCCTTCGAGCGCATCGGGGCTCGCCCGACGGCCGAGGTCGTCGGGCTCCACTCCGGCTACGGCGGCCCGGGCATCAAGACGATCGTGCCGGCCACGGCCAATTTCAAAGTGGCCTTCCGGCTCGTGCCCGACCAACGTCCCCAACGGGTGGGCGAGGCGTTCGGGGAGTGGCTCGAGGCCCACGTCCCGCCCGGCGTAAAGTTCGAAGTGACGCCGAGCGGGGCGGTGTCGCCCCTGCTGACACCGGTGGACCACCCGGCCATGCGCATACTGTGCTCGGCCATCGAGCGCGTCTGGGGCGCCCGACCGCTGTTCAGCCGGGGTGGAGGCAGCGGCCCGGAAGAGGCGCTGGCCCGGGTCCTCGCCGCACCGCTGGTGTTCCTCGGCGTGGCCCTGCCGGACGACAACTTCCACGCTCCCAACGAGCACCTCGACCTGCGCCAATTGTGGCGCGGTGTGCTCGCCGCCGGCGAACTGCTCGTCGGCCTCGGCTCGTACGAGGTCGGCGCATGAGCCGGGACGCCGGCAAGAAGGCCGCGGGCAAACGGGACAAGAAAGGGGGCCGTGGCCGGCCCGGGGCGGCGGCGGGGGCGGCCGGTGAAGGCGACCGCTTCGCTCTGGCCCCGGCTGACGCCCACGAATGGGTCAGCTTCGAGGACCCGGCCGAGCAGCGCACCTGGCGTTTCGACGTGACCTTTTTGTTGTCGCACTGGGAGTGCATCTACGGCCGGGGTTGTCAGGGCGTCCTGACCGGCCCGGCCCCAGAAATGGCCCAGGGCTGCTGCTCGTACGGCGCTCATTTCACCAGCGCCGACGACCTGGCCCGCGTGAAGGCCGCGGCCCGGACGTTGACGCCCGACCAGTGGCAGTTCGCCGCTCGGGCTGAGCATGGAGGGGTCGCCCGCCGCAACGCCGACGGGGTGGCGGTGACGAGGATGGTCGAAGGCGCGTGCATTTTCCTCAACCGCCCCGGCTTCCCGGGCGGACCGGGCTGCGCCCTGCACCGGGCGGCCCTGGAACGCGACGAGGCCCCGATGGACTTGAAGCCCGACGTGTGCTGGCAGCTGCCCCTGCGGCGCGAGGACGCCTCCAATCCCGACGGGACCGTCACCTCCAGCGTCGGTCAATGGGACCGGGGCCACTGGGGAGCCGGCGGCGACGAGTTCGCCTGGTGGTGCACGGAGGCGCCGGAGGCTTTCCAGGGGGCGAGCGCCGTCTGGCGGCACATGCAGGCCGAGCTGCGGGCCCTGGTCGGCACGGACGTCTTCGACCTTCTCGCCCCCTACCTCGAAGCGCGCGAGAACACCCCGGCGCTGCTCCCCCACCCGGCGGTCCGCCTCAGGGCCTGAGCCGGACCGAGGCGCACGGCCAGACGGGCACGGCCGGCCCCTTACCGCATGCCCGCTAGCCTCTGTCGACATGATCGTGAGAGAACACTGGAAGCCCGAGCCGGACGCCCACGACTACCCCGCCGCCCACGATTACCTCAGCCTGCTAGTGGCCGAGCCGCTGGCGGCCAACCTCGTCGACGCCCTAGAGGACGCCCCCTTGGTCCACCGCAAGGCCAAAGACCTCCTGCGCGCCAGCATGCTCCCGCTCCTGACTGACACCAACGTCCACGTCGCCAAGGACCTGGCGAAAATCCACAAAGGCGAGCGGCTTTCGCCTGTGCTGCTGGTGCGGGGCGACGCCGCCGTCGGGGCTCCCATGGTGATCGCCGACGGCTACCACCGCATCTGTGCCAGCCACCACGTCGACGAGGACGCCGACATCCCCTGTCGCCTGGTGAGCTGGCCGCACGCCTGACCGCGGCCGTGGGTTCCGGGGCGGCCCTCACGCTCTTCGCACCACCGGCTCAGAAGCGGACCGGCCCGACCTCCACCCTCACACGTTCCCCCGGTCGCGCCACGGCGGCGAGCGCATGGGCCAGGGCGGCGTGGTCGGCCGCCCGCACGGCCCAGCGACCGTCGCCGAGCGGGTTGACCTCAATGGAGCCCTCAGGCTCGGCGCGCAGCTTCTCCAGGCTGGCGGCCAGCTCGGCGGCACCGGCACCGCTGAGGACGGCCAGGGCGGCAAACGGTGGCAGCCGCAGGGCCTGGCGCACGGGCTCCTCGGCCACCGACAGCCGCCCCGGGCTGGCCAGGCCGGCGGCCTCGATCACGGGGTGCCCAGGCACGCGCGTCTGGACGAGGACCCGCCCGTCCCGGCCCCGCCCGCCGACCAGCCGCGAGGCTCGCGCCAGCAGCGCCAGCGCTTCCTCGGCCGCCCGGTAGCGCGGCGCCAACAGTTCCTGGTCGAAGTCCAGGAACGCCACCGCTCCCACGGGCCCGCGGCGGCGCAGTTCGTTCTCCCGGTACAAGACGGTTTCGGTGCCCACGAGCACGTCGGTGCCGGGCAGGTCACCTTGGCCGGCCGTCGCTGCCCCCACCTCTCCGACGGGCCGGCCGGCTAGGGCCTCCAGCTGCTCGCGTGCCCGGGTCACACCCACCCGTAACGACCGCAACGAGTCCGAGCCGCACGAGGTGCACACCAGCGGCCGGGACCGGCCGCAACGCCGGCACGTCAGGGCCTCGCCCACCAGCCGTACGGCCCCGGCGCAGTGCTCGCAGCGGGCCACCTCTCCGCACGCCGCGCAATCCAGCAGCAGTGCCCGGCCCTTGCGGTTGAGGACGCAGACGACCCGCTGGCCGGCGTCGCGCAGCAACTCCACCAGTTCGGCGGAGTAAAGCCCTGTCCTCGGGTCGGACCGGCGGCGGTCGACGACCTGCAGCCGGGCCCAGCCGGCGCGCTCGGTGGAGCGGCTGGCCACGTGGACCTCGTCCGCCGCTGACAACAGCTCGAGGGTCGGGCAAGGCGTGACCCACAGGCAGGGCACGCCCAACCGCCGGGCCCTTTCACGGGCCACCGACGGCGCGTCCCACGTGGGCGTCTGTTCCTGCACCAGCCCTTCGTCGTGAGCGTCCAGTACCACCACCGAGGCCAGCCCCGGGCACGGTCCCCAGGCGGCCGAGCGGGCGCCGATCACGATGTCGGTGCCGGCTCGCGCCAGCGCCCAGTCCCCGGGCAACAAGGCGACCCTGGCCCCTCGCTTTCGCAGGGCCAGGCACCCGGCCGAGGCGCGCCCGTTGGTCGGGGCCACGACCAGGGCCGGCCCGTGCTCGACCGCCGCTTGCACCAAGGCGCTGGCGCTGTAGACGGGCGGCAACCTGAGCACGTGCGTGCCCGGTCGCCAGGCATCCCGCACGAGCTGACGTACCTCCGTCGCGCCTCGCTCCGCTGGCCCAGCCGGCGCCACCGGCGGGACTACCGGCCCCGGCCCGGCGGCCGCCCCGCCCTGCTCCGCCGCTGGCCCCGGCCTGACCACCGCTACGCCCGGCCCAAGCCGGTCCCGTCCCCGAGGCAGTTGCTTGACGCCCGCGGGTGGCGACGCCGTGACCAGCAACGACCGGCGCCGCCCCGCCCACCGCCATGCCGCCCACGCGGCGAGGTCGAACAGGCTCGGCTCGGGCCCCCAACCCACGACCTTCACCACGGACCTCAGGACCAGCCCCGGTGGAGGCTCGACGGGGAAGGCCAGCACCCAGCCGCGTACCGTCCGGCCCTGGAGAGGGACGCGCACGATGCTCCCTGGCCGCACCTCGCCGGTCAGCTCGGCCGGTACCGAATAGTCGAGCTCCCTCTCGAAGCCGGCCACGTCCGGGAGCACCCGGACGACCTGGGCCTCGGGCACGGCCGGGCCGGCGGCCACCGGGCCGGGCAACGGACTAGAGGCCAACCGCCCCTTTGAACTCGGCCAAGCGGCTGGTCACCTCCCAGGTGAACTCCTTGTCCTGCCGCCCGAAATGTCCATAGGTGGCCGTGCGCCGGTAGATGGGCCGGCGCAGGTCCAGGTCGCGGATGATGGCGGCCGGGCGAAGGTCGAAGATGTCGTCCACGGCTCTGGCGACCTTGTCCGGGCTCACCTCTTCGCTGCCAAAAAGCTCGATCATGAGCGAGACGGGACGGGCCACACCGATGGCGTAGGCGATCTGCACCTCGCAACGTTTGGCGGCCCCGGAAGCCACGACGTGCTTGGCCACCCACCGGGCGGCGTACGCGCCCGAACGGTCGACCTTGGAGGGATCCTTCCCGGAGAACGCCCCCCCGCCGTGGCGGGCCGCCCCTCCGTAGGTGTCGACGATGATCTTGCGGCCCGTGAGGCCGGTGTCGGCGCTGGGCCCGCCCAGCTCGAAGCGGCCCGTCGGGTTGGCCAGGATCTCGTAACCGTCGTCGGCGTACTCAGGAGGCACGATGGGTGCCACCACGTGGTCCCTCAGGTCGGGCTTCAGCAGCGTCTCCAGGTCGACCGCGGGCCGGTGCTGGGTGGAGACCAGCACTGTCTTCAACCGGACAGGCCGGCCGTCCTCGTACTCGAAGCTGACCTGAGTCTTGCCGTCAGGGCGCAGGTAGGGGAGCACTCCCGCCTTGCGCACCTGGGCCAGGCGTTGCGCCAACCGGTGGGCCAGCCATATCGGTACGGGCATCAGGTCGTCGGTCTCGTCGCAGGCGTAGCCGAACATCATCCCCTGGTCGCCGGCGCCCTGGCTGAACATGGCGTCCTCGCCGCTCTCGCCGTGGCGCACCTCATAGGCATTGTCCACGCCGAGAGCGATGTCCTCGGACTGCTGGCCTATGGAGACGGCCACCCCGCAGGTGAGGCCGTCGAAGCCCATTTCCGAGCTCGTGTAACCGATGGACGAGACGACCTCGCGCACGATCTGCGGTATCTCGACGTAGGCGCTGGTGGTGACCTCGCCCGCCACCACCACTAGGCCGGTGGTGAGCAGGGCTTCACAGGCGACACGGGCCGCCGGGTCCTGTTCCAATATGGCGTCCAGGATGGCGTCGGAGATCTGGTCGGCCATCTTGTCCGGGTGGCCCTCGGTCACGGACTCGGACGTGAACACCCAACTTGTCATACGTCGGTTCCTTCCTGCGGCGTCTGCCGGCTCGCGGCCTGCACCAGCAAATCGGTTATGGCATCGACCAGCCTGGCGGCCACGGCGCCCTTGGCGGCCATGCCCAGGTCCAGGGCGTCCTGTCCGGACACGATAATGGCGCGGCTGGCGTCCTCGCCGAACCCGGCCCCGGCCGTGCCCACCTCGTTGGCAACGATCAGGTCGGTCCCCTTGGCGGCCAGCTTCGCCTGGCCGAGGGCTACCAGCTCCGCCCCCGACGCCGTCTCGGCGGCAAAACCGACGATCACCTGGCCACGCCGGCGCCGGGCGCACAGCTCGGCCAGGATGTCCGGCGTGGGGACCAGCTCGAGCGACATGGGCGCGCCGGTCTTCTTCAACTTTCGGTCGGCGACCACGGCCGGGCGGTAATCGGCGACGGCCGCGGCCATGACGACCACGTCGGCGGGGACGGCGGCCGCCAGTACCGCCTGCTCCATCTCGGCTGCGCTCTCGACTCTCACGACGTCGGCCGACGGCGGCGGGACCAGGGGGCTGGAGGTGATGAGGGTTACCGCCGCCCCCCGGCGAGCCAGCTCGGCGGCGACGGCGTAGCCCTGCTTGCCCGAG
>JBEKNX010000122.1:0-10932 GCA_049522375.1 Acidimicrobiales bacterium
TTGGTACGACAGCACCCGCGCCGTGATTGAGAAGAAACATTTTGATGTCCCAAAAACACTCATTTGGCCACCTTCTTGGTGTTGTGCTGGCGCTTTCCTTCATCGCCGGTTTCGCGGTGTACGTGCTGTCGGGTGCCACCACGAACAAAGGGACGACCGGCGCCATCGGGTCCGAGAGCGCCACAATTATGAGGGCGGAGAAGGCGAGCTGTTCCAAGTACGGCAAGTACGCGTCGATCTCAACGCTGCGGAATGAGGGTTTGCTCGCGCTCAAGCCGGTCTACAACTCAGTTGTGTACCTACCCGGGAAGGGATGCGGGACAATCGTTATCGGCTCGCCTGCCTACCAATCGCCGGCTGGCTGAACCGGCTCCTTATCAGTCCGTACTAGGCGGGCGGAGAGTTCCGGCCACGGCCAAACGAGCTACAGCCAGAGAGGGCCTCGCCAGCTAGTGAGCCTCATTTTGCCGGCCGAGTAGCCGAAAACGCTACGACCTGCCTGGACCAGAGCAGGGCCGTCTTGACTAGAGCAGGACTGCCTTGACCAGAGCAGGGATGGTACCTAAGCTCAGGGCTCTCTGACGCCTCCTTGTAACGCGTCCGGCCCGCACACGGAAAGGGGACACTCGGTTGTCCAAGAAGCTCTCATTGCCCGGGCTCGTAGGTGCATCGTGGCTGGTCGTTGCCGTCCTACCTGCTGCCGTAGGGGTTGGCGCCGGCTCAGTCTCGGCCCAATCGACCGGCACGACCTTCCTTGCCGCGTCGAACACCGAACCGGCGTTCGACTTCATGACCCAGAACTTCGTTCAGACCGCCAATGGTGGCAACAGCGTCACGTTCAGTTTCGCCGGGTCGGGCCACCTGGCCGGAGAGATCGACGGCGGCGTGGATTACGCATCGGACGGCACCGGCAACTCGCCTGCCGGCGATGCCCTGTTCGCATCGGCTGATGAGGCCAACGTCGACAACACAATCCCCGAGGGCGCTCCCGCGGCAGCCAACGCGGGAGCGGTACCGAAGAACACCGTGGGCAAATGCATCGACTCGCATTCAGCCACGTACTCGTCCGCGAATGGTGGGAATAATAACGGCACGGCCTGCCCTGGTATCGGATCCACCCGCGCCCAGTACACCACTGGACGCCTCGTGATCGTCTCCTGCCGGAGCGGTGGGAAGACGCTAGCGCCGGCACAAGGCTCTCCCGCCTGCGCGAAGCCCGTGAGCGGCTATTTCACTAAGACCGGTGCGACCGAGGCGCCCTACACCATGGCCCAAGTTTGGACCGACCTGCTCGCTCATACGAAGAAGTCTTACGGGGGCACAGCCGCCCATAACGTCGGTGGGTACCTTGCCATTGCCGACCCGAAGAACGGCTGGACCTTCGCAGACACTGGCTGCGGGCCGTCGCCGGTGGCGCCGAACGCGCCCTACGGGCTGGCAGGCATGGAGGCTCTCTACGTAGCCGCCACCCAGTACTACCACGCCAATCCCGACAGGGCCCTCGGTGCGACCGCCTCCGACCAGGCATGTGCGGAGATCGACCGGATGACAGACAAGGGCTCCGACTTGGACAACTACAACACCACGAGCCCCTCGTCGGGAGGCCAGAACGGGAACGGCAACTATTCCGACCCCTCGCTGCCGATCATCTTCGGCGATAACGTGACCTACACCCAGGACAGCGTCGTCGCCGGTACCTCGCAGATCGCGCTACTCCCGAAGTCGTTCGAGGTCTCTCCCGCAGGTAACGACACTGACTTTTGGGCAGAGGTGCCCGCCTGCGGTGTGGCGAACATCTCTGACGCCAGCGTGTCGAACGGCTGGAGGACCCACATCGCCAGCGCCGAGCCTTGTACCGACACGGACTATGTTGCCGGGATGCACGACAATGTGGCGGCTTCGATCAGCTCCGGGAACTTCGGTAAAAATGGCGCAGACAGCCCCAAGACCCTTATAGGCGAGCACGGGTACTACCAGCCGATCAGGCAGTGGGTGGTCGTGGAAAACGACGACCAAGGTCAGAGCGCGGCAACGGATCTCACCAGCGCGGACGGTAAATCTGCCCTTGCGTTCATCCAGTACTTGCGTTCCGCCAAGGGACAAGCTGTCTTAGCCGCCTTCGGGTATGACCCGATCAGCTAGCTGACGCACAACCTTCGCGAGTGAAGCGGGAGCACAACACCGCGCCGGCCCTCAACAAGAGGCAAAAGGCTGTCGTCGTCTCGGTCGTTGTGCTCCTGGGCTTCGGGCTCGGGTTCGGTGCCGCCCATCTCGTGGCCGGCTACATCGCCTACTGGGATATCGTTTCTGGCCCGTTCCTTCTTTCGCTGTGCGTCGCGTCTGCCGCGACGGTGATCGCCGGGATCACGGGCATCGCCTCGGGCTACGTGCTGGCGAAGGGCCGCTTCCCGGGCCGGGACGTGCTCGAAACGGTCGGGAGCCTCCCGATCATCCTCCCGCCCACGGTCGTCGGCTATTACCTGCTCGAGGTGCTCTCCCCGGGCACCCGGGCCGGGGGGTTCTTGACCCACCTGACCGGCCACGTGTTCGTCTACAACGCCTCGGGGTGCATAATTGCCGCGGCGGTGGCCGCGTACCCGTTCTGCCTGCGGGCGGCGCGCTCTGCCATAGAAGGGGTCGACCCGTCCCTGGAGCAGGCGGCGCGGACGATGGGCCTGCCCAATTGGCGAGTCGCTTTACAGGTCACACTTCCGCTTGCTCGACGCGGGATCGCCGCTGGGCTCACGATCGGGTGCGCACGTGCCCTCGGCGAATACGGGGCCACGCTCATGGTCGGTGGGGACATCAACGGCAAAACGCGCACGGTGTCGCTGGCGATCCTCGACTCGTTCACCACACCCGAGCGGGACACGATGTTGCTGATCCTGGTCTTGATGGCCATCATCGCCATGACCGGCGTCGGTCTGCTCGGTCGGAGCCGGGCATGACCGCGGCGCTCGAGCTTGCGGTCGCTCGCCAGATCGGCGAGTTCGACCTCGACGTTGCCTTCACCGTGGAGTCAGGGATGTCGGTACTGTTCGGCCCATCAGGGGCCGGGAAGTCGTTGACCCTCGCGCTCATCGCCGGCCTCGTCCGGCCCGATACCGGCACCATCACGATCAACGGTCGTGTCGTAACCGACTGTGCCCGCCGTACCTACGTCAGCACCCAAAAGCGTCGCATCGGCATGGTCTTCCAGGACGGCCTGCTGCTGCCGCACCGCTCGGTGATCGACAACGTGGCCCTCGCCGTCCGTCAGACCAGTGGGCGCCGGGCACGACGCGCTGTCGCCCGCTCTTGGCTCGAACGAGTCGGAGCAGAGGGGTTGGCCGACCGCCGACCGGGTTCCCTCTCGGGTGGCCAGCGCCAGCGAGTGGCGCTGGCCCGCGGACTTGCCGGCGACCCGGCACTGGTGTTGCTCGACGAGCCGCTCTCAGCCCTCGACTCCGCCGTGCGCCGTGAGCTGAGAAAGCTTATCCGCGGGGTGATCATCTCGTCGGGTGTCCCGGCGGTGCTCGTGACCCACGATGCCGACGAAGCGGAGGAGCTCGGTGACGTCATGATCGCCTACAACCACGGCCGGGTGACCGGGACGCGCGTCGTCGAGCGACCCGTATGCCCAGAACCCCCGCCGGGGGCACCGGCGAGCACCGGACGACTGTGACCGGACTGGTCCCACACTCGTGGCTGAACGCGCTCGGTATACCGCCCTGGGCCTGGGGCCCACTATCGGTCTCCCTGCACGCCGCCTTCGAGGCGACGATCGTTGTCGCTGTCGTCGGGGGCGCGCTCGGGTTCGTTCTGGCGAAAGGCCGCTTCCCTGGGCGCGGCGCGATCGAGACCGTGTGCAGCCTGCCCATGGCGCTCCCGCCCACCGTCGTCGGGTGGTACCTCCTCACGCAAATGGGAGGTCCCGGGCCCATCCGCAGCGCGGAGGTGCGCCTCTTCGGCCACCCGCTCACCTTCACCTTCACCGGCATCGTCATCGCACAGATCGTCGAGTCGTTCCCGTACTGCCTGCGCTTCTCACGAACCGCGATCTCCGGTGTCGACCCGCGCTTCGAGCAGGCCGCTCGCGCCATGGGGCTGCCTCGATGGCGGGTCGCGCTGCTCGTGACGTTGCCGCTGGCACGGCGCGGAGTCGTCGCAGGTGTCGCGATGGCATTCGGCCGGGCCTTGGGTGACTTCGGAGCGACCATGATCGTCTCGGGATCGGTCCCAATGGCGACAACGATGCCGATCGCGCTCTACAACGCTGTCTTCTACGGCTCGCATGAGCAAGCGATGGTCCTGGCGCTAGTCCAACTCGCCGTGGCCTTTGCCATACTCCTCAGCGTCAGCCGCCTCGGCAAGGTCAGGCCCTGGTGACAGGGAACAACGAGCCCGACGAAGCCACCGGGCCGACGAAGGGATCGGTCGGGTCTTCGACCCAGCGGAGCTGCCAAGGACGAGCCATGGCATCAGGTTGTCAGCCGGGCCTGCGTTTGGCACGTCGGTGGGGCATGCTGTAGATATAAGCCCCGGCCAACCTCGAGATGCTACGGGTGCAGGTCCGTTTCTTCCTCGGGCGTGGTCCGCCGTCCGAAGGCGGTCGAGACTGCTCGGCCTGTTGAGGCCCGGCGTCGTTCGTGGTGGGCGCCATCGCGACGTGCAAGGTAGCGCCGCCCGAGCGGCGGTCCTCGGCTCGGGTGACGGGCTGCTCACCAATATCTCTCTTGTCCTCGGGGTGGCCGGCGCGAGCACGACCGGCAGCGCCGTACGGGTCGCCGGCGTGGCGGGGTTGCTGGCCGGTGCGTTTTCGATGGCCGCCGGGGAACTGGTGTCGGTGAAGGCCCACGACGAGCTGGTGCAGCATGAGATCGCGGTCGAGCGAACCGAGCTGGCCGACGATCCGGCCGGTGAACAGCGGGAGCTGGCTGCCATGTACCGTGCTCGCGGGGTACCGGCAAAAGATGCCGACACTGTTGCCCGTATCCTCATGGCCGTTCCCGAGGTCGCATTGGACACCCACGTCCGCCTTGAGCTTGGGGTCGACCCTGACGACGCCGGTTCCTCTCGGGAGGCTGCGGTGGTGTCGTTCCTTTCCTTCTCCGTCGGGGCCGTACTGCCATTGCTGCCGTGGTTCTTTACCAGCGGGTTCGCTGCGCTCCTCGCTTCGATCATCATCGGGGCATCAGCCGCGGTGGCGCTCGGGGCAGCCATCGGCTTGTTCTCAGGCCAGGGCGTTTGGCGTACAGCAGGCCGGCAGTTGCTGGCTGCCACCGTTGCCGCGTCGGTCACCTACGGCGTGGGCCATCTGCTCGGCGCCGGGCTCGGGGCGCGCTGACTTAGGGGCCCACTTCTGCGGCTGGCTCACCTTTATTGGCATTCGGCGCAAAACCCGAGGACGTCGAGCCGGTGGCTGTGAGGCTGGAACCCTTGCTCGGCGGCAAGCTGGTCGACGGTCTCGGCGACGTCGCGCTCGAAGCTGGGGGGCGCCGTGACGTCGATGACTTTGCCGCAGCGGGTGCAGAGGAGGTGGTGATGGTGTTCGGTGAGGTCCTCGGCCAGCTCGAAGCGGCCGAACTCGTCGTCAGCCGCCACGCGCCGGACCACCCCGGCGACTTGTAGGTCTACGAGGTGGCGGTAGGCCGAGCTGCGGGGCATTGCCGGGAGGCGCCCGGCGATGTCCCCGATACTGACCGGGTGACCGGCAGTTACGAGCAGTTCGATGATGGCTCGCCGGCCGGCGGTGTAGCGCTGGTCGACCCGCCGGAGCCGGTCCGCGACGTCCTCGTGGAGGCCGTCGCCGTGCCCGTCCGGCGCCTCTTCTTGTGCTGCCAGGTCCCCCGTCGCCACGGCCCGGATGCTAGTGCTCGTCATAATGGCCGGCGAGCGCGGCGGCTGGCACCCGATGATTGTGCCTGGTCCTTCGCCAAGCGGCCACGCCCCGGCCCACGCCGTAGCAACAGGCGCTGAGACCGCCCACGTAGAAGCCGACCGGCCAGTTAGTCCAGTACGAGCTGGCAATTGCCGCCCAGACCGTAAAGAGCGCCAGAGCTACCGAGGCCATCATGGCGGCAAAGGGCCGGGCGGTCAACGAGCGCGCCGCCGCCGGCGGCCCGATCATGAGGCTGAAGATCAACAGTGCTCCGACCACGGGCACGGTCATGGCCGTTGCCAGGGCGAGGACGACGAGGAACCAGGATGCCATTCGATGGCTTCGAACTCCTTTGGCCTCGGCGACCTCAGGGAGCGCAGAAGACAGCATGAGCGGTCGGTACAAGACGGCCACGGCACCGACGCAGGCCAGGCCGAGGAGGGCGACCGGCAGGATCTCCGAGGTGCTCACCCCGAGCACCTCACCGAACAGCAGCGAATAGATCTGCGGCTCGTACTCGGTGCTCCTGCTCAAGAAGAGCGCGCCGAGGGCGAGCATCATGACCAGGGCCAGCGCGGTGACCACGTCGTGGCGGCCGCGCCGGCCGAGGGAGCCGATGCCGAGCGCCGCCAGCACCGAGAACACCGCCAGGCCGACCAGGGTGCTCAACCCGATGAGGTTGGCACCGGCCGCACCGGCGAAGGCGCCGTTGGGGATGGCGTGAGCGGCAAAAGCCTCGCCTCGCAGGACCACGAAGAACCCTACGACGCCGCCGACGACGGCGACGATGGTGGCGACGAGCCACGCGTTCATCATGAAAGGGGCGAACACCCGTGCTCCTTTGTGGTGGCCTGGGTTGCCTGGCGCCCGGTGAACCCCCGGACGACCGGGAGCCCCGAGATGAGATAGGCGGCGAAGACGGCGGAAACGATGAAGAAGCTGACGGGCCAACCGTTGCCGCCCGCGCCCCAGTAGTAGCTGTCGTAAGCAAGGAGCACGCCGGCCCAGGTGGCGCTTACCCCGATGACCGCGGCGAGCAAGAGTGAATGGCTGATCCGCTTGGTGAGGCGCAACGCCGTCGCGGCCGGGCCTATGAGCAGGGCCGTCGACAGGATGGTCCCTATGGCCAGCGACGATAGGCCGACGGCGAGCGCCATGGCCACCATGTACGCCCCGCCGACGAGGCGGACCGGGACGCCCCGGGCGCTGGCGAGGTCGGTGTTGAGCGAGCTCAGGACGAGCGGCCGGTAGGTCGCCGCCACCAACGCGAGCGCGATTACGCCGAAACCTACTATGTAGGGGACCGTAGAGGCGTCGATCACGAAGATCGACCCGAAAAGGATCTGCTGGGTCGCGCCCGTGGTCGCCCCAGCCGTCGTGTCGAGGTAGAGGAACAGCGCCGACAGCCCAGTCGCCGCGCCGAGCACTATCCCCGTCGCCAGGTCCCGTCCTCGTTCCCGGCGGGCCCCCATCATTTCCATGGCGCCCGCGCCGATCAAGCCGCCGGTTACAAAACCGGCCAGCGGGGTCATGCCAAGTAGCAAGGCCCCCGAACCACCGGCGGTCGACACGTCGGTCAGGGCGTGCCCGCCAAAGGACTGCCCCCGGATGACCGTGAACACGCCGACGAGAGCCGAGACAACGGCAGTTAGTGCCCCCAAGCCGAGAGCCACCCGCACCGGCTGGCTGGAAAAGAAGCCGGGTTCGAAGACCCAGCTATAAAGCGCGTGCATGACCGTCCCGGTCAAACACGTGCACCGGGCTCAAAGCCAGCGCGTCCTCGCCGTCGGTCGCGGGGCCGGTGACGATTAGCACGCGCCCGTGGACCCGCAGGACGTCGACATGGTGGCCATAGAGCCGGCTCAGGACGTCGGGCCGGACGACCTCCTCGGTCGTGCCGGTAGCGGCCCGCCCACCGGCCAGGTATACGAGGCGGTCCATCACCGGCAGCAACTGGTTCATCTCGTGCGCCGACAGCAGTACGGTCACGCCGTGTTCCTTGGCCACTCGGTCGAGGACCTCGACGATCTCCTGGCCGCTGCGGATGTCGAGGTTGGCCAACGGCTCGTCCAGGAGGAGGAGCCTCGGCCTACTGATCAAGGCGTGGGCTATCAGGACGCGTTGCTGCTCGCCACCGGACAGTTCCCCGACACGGGAGTTGGCGAAGTGCTCGGCGGCCACGGCGTGCAGCATCTCATCGACCGCCCCTGCCCGTTTGGTGGAACGAAGAGGTACCCCGTAGCGGTGCCCGTCCAGGCCCAGGGCCACCAGGTCCCGCGCCCGCAGGGGGAAGTCGGGGTCCAGGAATGTTTTTTGGGGGACGTAGCCGATCGAGCGGCTGCGTCGAGCACCTTCGTGGCTATCGACGAACAGCCGCCCCGTGGTGGGCCTCTGAAGGCCGAGGACCACGCGGAGCAGCGTTGTCTTGCCGGCCCCGTTGGAGCCGATCAGGCCGATGAACTCCCCGGCGTGCAGGTCGAACGACACGTCCTCTAGGACGCGGCGGCCCCCAAGTGTCACACCGACTGACTCGAGACGGAGCACCTCATCGCCATGTGCGCCGCTCTGGTGGCCCACGGTCAGAGCCTCTCGGTCGAGACCTTGTCGGCGACCGCCTTTTGGAGGGCCTCGACCTCGGCCACCATCCATGTCTGGTAGTCGTAACCCGGCGTGGGCATGGTCTCATAGACCCCCACCACCGGGATCCCTTCCTTTTCAGCCGTTGTCCGGAACGAGGTGGTCAGCGAGTCGACAACCTGCTGGTTGTAAACGAACACCTTGACCTTGTGACCGGTAAAGAGGTTGTCCTGGAGCGAGATGGCCTCGGGCGAGGGGTCGACACCGTTCATGATGTCGGCCTGCATGCCGAACGGCGTCAGGTTGTCGGCGCCGATGGCCTGCAGCATGTAGTCCGCTACGGGCTCGGTGGTGGCGACGGGTACGCCGTTGTACTTCTGCTTGAAAGCGGCGATGTCGCTCAGCCAGGGGGCCAGGGACTTGTCGAAGGCCTTGGCGTTGGCAGAGAAGTAAGCGGCATGCGACGGGCCCAGTTCGCCGAGGGCGGCGGCGACCGCCTGGGCCACAGCGGGCATTGTCTTGGGGCTGTACCAAAGGTGCGGGTTGGGGGTGCTGTCGGGGAGGCTGAGCAGCGTCTGGACCGTGATCACCTTGCGCTTGGGGTTCGCCGACGCCGATTCGATCTTGTTCATGAAGGTGTCGTAGCCCACGCCGTTTTGCACGATCAGTTCTGCCGCGCTGACCACTTCGGCCACGCTGGGGGTCGACTCGAACGTGTGGGGGTCGGTGTTGGGGTTGCTCATAATGGCGGAGACCCTCACGTAGGGACCGCCGATCTGGCCGATGACATTGGCGTACTCGTTCTCGGCGCCCACGGCCACGATGGGCGACGACGAAGAGCCGTCAGCGACGACGCGGGCGGGACGGGCATTAGACGCCGAGGCGGTAGCGCCAGCACCGGCAAGGGCGATAGCGGTCAGAGCCGCCGTGACGGCGAGCTTCGAGCTTCGGTCGCCAACGTCAGAGGACCTACGGGCGCGCCCGCGGGGTGAAGCCGTCATAAGTGTAGCATAGACTAAGACTGAGTCCTAGTGCAAGAGCCTGTGGCAGCAATGTCAGGATCCGAGCACCTGGCCACCGTTGGCACGCCACTTTCCCGAGCTGCCTGAAATCGCCCGCTCGCTAACCGGTGGTGGCGCCCGACAGGCCGCCCATGATATTTCGTTGGAACAGCACGAACATCACCAATAGCGGGATACTCGCCAGGACATCGGCCGCCAGTGCCCAGTTCAGGGGTGCGCTATAGGAAATCTGCGTCACCGCCACGCTGAGCGGGTACTTGTTCGGGTCTGTGAACACCATCAACGGCCACAGGTAGGACTGCCACACAGCCACGAAGGCGAATATCGAGACGACGGCCAAGACTGGGCGGGCCATGGGGATGACAATGCTCCACAGTTTGCGCGCCACGCCGGCGCCGTCTATTTCGGCCGCCTCCATCAGCTCGTCGGACAACTGGTCAAAGAACCGTTTAAGAATGAAGAGGTTGAAGGCGCTGGTCACAGCCGGCAACCAGATGGCGAGCGGGTTGTCCAGCAGGTTCGTGTGGATGAAGGGTAGGTCCTTGGCCACCAGGTAAGTCGACACCACGATCGCTTGGCCCGGGATGAACATGCTGACGAGGAACCCTCCCATGATGACGCCGCCGAAGCGCGGGCGGAGCTTGGAGAGCGCGAAGGCGGCCAACGTTAGCAACACGATCTCCAATATCCACGCCCCGCCAGCTTGGATGACAGTGTTCTTGAAGTACTGCAACAAGTCGAGCTGCGACCACGCGTTTGAGTAGTTGCTGAACAACCACTCGTGGGGTAAAAAGCTCACAGTGGGGCTGTCGAGGTCCGTCGTCGAGCGCAGTGCGCCCGTCACCGCCCAGAACATCGGGAACAGAAAGACCGCCGCGCAGACGACGGCGACCACGCTGAAGACGGTCCAGTAAACTCTCTTGCCCCGGCGGCTCGACAAAACCGTCGGCGAAATGATCCCCCGCGCCGACGCCAACTGCACTCGTCTTGACCGCGCTCGCTGGTGCCGGCCCCCCCGGGCCGTGGCTGTGGTGACCGTTGCGTTAGCCATGGCGGCGGGTCAATCTCAAGAACGCCGCCGAAAAGATGCCCAGGAAGACGACGAGCATCGCGCTGAGAAGGCAAGCGCCACCATAATTATAGTACTGGTCGAAGTACTTGTAGATGAGGTACAAGACCGTGATCGTGGAGTTACCGGGACCACCCCCGGTGATGACGTTCACTTCGTTGAACTCCTGCATCGTGGCGATGATCTGGAAGAGCATCAACATCAGCAGCACGAAACGGGTTTGCGGCACCGTCACGTAGCGGAAACGCTGCCACACGTTGGCACCGTCCAGCTCGGCCGCCTCGTAGAGGTGCCCCGGGATGTTCTGCAGGGCGGCCAGGTAAATGAGCACCGTCCCACCCATGTTGGCCCAGGTGGTTATGAGCACGATCGAGATAAGTGCCATTCGGCTGGACTGGTACCAG
>JBEKNX010000123.1:0-10923 GCA_049522375.1 Acidimicrobiales bacterium
GGCCACCACCAACGCTCCCTCTAGCAGCGCCGATGCGCCCGATAACGCTCTTGACGGCAACTACAACACTCGCTTTAGCACTAACGAGGACCAAGCCTCCGGTTTGGCCATCCGGGTGGACCTGGGTGCGGCCCGGGCCTTCGACGAGCTGGCCCTGAGGGCGCCGAACTCGCCCAACGACTACGCCCGAGGCTACGACGTAACGGTCTCCACCAACGACATCTCCTGGACCATCGTCGCCGCCTGCACAGGCACGGCTAACCCCGAGATCGTCAGTTTCCCCACCCAAACGGCACAGTGGGTCAGGGTGGTCCTGACCGCAGCGAGCACCACCAACTGGTGGTCGATCGACGAGTTCGACCTCTACAGCAGCGTCCCGGCCCCGACCACGACAACGACGAGCACCACGACGAGCACTACGACCACCACTACGACCACCACTACGACCCCCACGCCGGCGCCCACCACCACGTCACTTTCTTCTTCGGCCAACCCGGGCTCGGTGGGCCAGGCCGTCACCTACACCGTCAAGATAGTCCCCGTCCCGAACGGTGGCACGGTCAACTTCTATGACAACCGGTCGCCCATAGCCGGTTGCGACAAGGTCGCGGTCGACACCACGACCGGTGAGGCCACGTGCGCGACCACGTACTTGTCCAGCGGGCGCCACGGGGTGCAAGGGTTCTACTCGGGCGATAATCGGTTCAAGCCCTCTGGCTCGGACGTCTATGTCGAGGTCGTCAACCTGAGCCTGCCCGCCCCCGGGTACTGGCTGGCCACCGCCAACGGAGCGGTCTACGGCGTAGGGGCAGCGCAGTCCCTCGGGGGGGTAAGGACCTCGCGGAGTACCAACCCCGTCGTGGGCATAGCCGCCACCCCGACCGCCAAGGGCTACTGGGTGGTGACGGCCAACGGCAGCGTGGGCGCCTTCGGTGACGCCAAGTTCTATGGCGACCTGCCCGACCTCGGCAAACACGTCAGTGACGTAGTGGCCATCGCCCCCACCACCGACGGCCAGGGCTACTACCTCGTGGGCGCCGACGGGGGCTTCTTCACATTTGGTGACGCCAAGTTCCACGGCTCCCTGCCGGGCATCCACCTCCGCGTCAAGGACGTGGTGGGGGTGGTGGCCACGCCGAGCGGCCAAGGCTACCTACTTGTAGGTTCTGACGGCGGCGTCTTCACCTTCGGGAGCACCCGCTTTTACGGGTCGTTACCGGGCCTTGGCAAGCACGTGCACGACATCCGGGCCATCCTGCCGTCTTCCACGGGACTGGGTTACATACTCGTGGGTGCCGACGGGGGCGCTTTCAATTTCGGCACCGGGGCCAAGTTCCACGGCTCGCTGCCGGGAGAGCACGTCAGCGTTTCTGACATAGTGGGCATCGCCCTCACCCCCGACGACGGCGGCTATTGGATGGCCGGTACCGACGGCCGTGTCTACGGCTTCGGTGACGCCCAGGTCTGGGCGGAGCCGGCGGCCCTTGCCTCTAACCTGCCGGTGGCCGCTATCGCGGGCACGTAATGCGCTACTTCAAGGTAACTGCTGACTGAGCAGGGTTACCGACGCTGCACACCGAAGTCAAAGCCCCAGGCCGCTGACCTGGGGCTTTGTCCTATCAGAGTGGCTCGGGGGGGAGGACTCGAACCCCCAACGACAGGGCCAGAACCTGTAGTGTTGCCGATTACACCACCCCCGAACGGGCAGAGGGCCATGTTAGCGGGCCCGTCGTCCGCCCTTTGCACACGGTCGTGGCGCGGTTGACAGCGGTCCCGTCCCGGCACCAATACCCTGACGAAGGGAGATTGCCATGCCTGCCCGTACCCGAGCCCGTGCCCGCGCCGGGGCTTTGACCACCGCCACCGCGGCCGTATGCATCTCGATGGGCCTGACCGGCCTGGCGCTGGCTGCCGGCACGGGAGCAGGGGCGAGCAGCCCGCCGACGACGACGGCGGCCTCCGCCCTGGCCGGGGCCATGGCGCGCAACCGGCAGGCCGCCGTCGACGAGGCCCGACGGCTCCTGCTCCTCGCACCGCTGCCCCCGGGCACAGTCAGGGCCGTGCCCGCCCCCAAAGCCCTGGCCGGCGGCGGGCCCGTACTGGGCACGCCCGCAGTGAGCTCGCTGGTCGTCCAGACGCAGTACTGGCGGGCACCGATGTCGCTCGACCAGGTCCAGGCGTGGCTGGAGGTTCATCCCCCTGCGGGTTTGAAGCCGGCCGGTTCCTCTAGTGGCGGCGGCCCGAGCGCGGCCGACGCCACGGTCGGTTACGGCTACAGCGCCCCGGCGACGGCCCAGCTCCAGTCGGCGGAGCTCGAGATCGGGGCGGCATCCCTCGGCCCGTCCAGCTCGGCCATCCGCGTCGACGCCGTCGTCATCTGGACCGACCCGCGCCCGTGGCCGGACAATACGGTGGGGCCGCGCATCCACGTGACGGTGGTCGGAGACTGCCCGGCCAGTGTCGCCGGCATTGTCGGCGTCAGCAACCCGGGCGCCGGCCTGACGGCCAGTTTGCTGCCGGCTGGGAAGCCAACGGCGGCCCTGGTGTGCCGCTACAACGGGTCCGACGGTCCCTCGGGGGCTCTGCCTCCCTCGCGGTTCGGGAAGTTGGCCCACCAGGCCCGGTTGAGCGCCACGGGCGCAGACGAGCTCGCCCGCATCGTGTCGGCCGCTCCGACCAGCCGTACGGCCGTGCCCGGGACCGCCTTCAACCCCGCCCACTGCCCCATGGACGACGGGGCAGTGGCGGTGCTCGCCTTCTCGTACCCGGGACGGCCCGACGTAGACCTGTGGGTGGAGCTCAGGGGATGCACACACGTGGGCAATGGCTACGTCCTGGGGGCGGGGTGGGCCATCGCCACCCGGGTGGAGATGTACGGCTAGGAGGCGGTCACGGGCCCGGCCCGGTCCTCCCGCACGGCTCGTTCCCGGGCCGCTGCCAGGCGGCCGATGGTGCGCCTACGGCCCAGTAGGACAAGCGACTCGAACAGCGGGGGCCCCACCGTGCGACCGGTGACGGCCAGGCGCACGGGCGCCTGGGCCTTGCCGAGGGCGCTGACCCCGACAGCGCTGCCCACCTCGAGGGTGGCGTCCCGGATCCCGGTGGCGTCCCACTCGCAGCCGGCGAAGCCGGCCTCGGCCGCCTCCAGCAGGGCCACGAACGCCGGTTGCTGCCGGCGCACCTTCACCCACTCGGCCTGGTCGATCTTGACGTCGGGCAGATAGAGGAAGTCGACCATGCCGTAAATCTCGGCCAGGGTGCGGGCGCGTTCCTGGACGAGGGGAGCGAGCGGTGCCCAGCGTGCTTCCAGCCATTGGCCGGCGCGCTCGGCCAGCTCGGCAGGAGAAAGGGAACGCATGTAGGCAGCATTGACCGAGGATAATTTCTGCTGGTCGAAAAAGGCCGGCGAGGACTTGACTTCCTCCAGGCGGAACTCGTCGACCAGCTCCTGGCGGGAAAGCACCTCCCGGTCCCCGCCCGGCGACCACCCGAGCAAGGCCAGGTAATTCACCATGGCCTCGGGCAGGTAACCCTCGTCGCGGTAATCCTCGAGCGCCACCTTGTCCCGGCGTTTGGATAATTTCTGCCGCGACTCGTTGACCAGCAACGGTAAATGGGCGAAAACCGGCAGCGGGCCCAGGCCCAGAGCCTCCCACAGCAAAATGTGCTTGGGCGTATTGGGGACATGGTCCTCGCCCCGTACCACATGGGTGATGGCCATGTCCCCGTCATCGACGACGTTGGCCAGTATGAAAAGAGGTTGGCCGTTGGACTTGCGCACGCTGAAATCTTCGATGGAGGCATTTTCGTAAACGACTTCGCCCCGGACTATGTCCGTCCAGGAAGTCGTGCCCGTGTCGGGGGTGCGGAAGCGCAGCAGGCGCCCGATAGCGGGCTCCAGGTGGCGGTCCCGGCAATAGCCGTCATATCCGGGCGGCCGGCCGGCGGCCTTGTTGCGCTGGGCGACCAGGTCGGGCGTGCAATCGCAGGCGTACACGAGGTCCTTGTCCAGCAGTTGTTTTATGGCCGCCTCGTACAGTTCGCCTCGCTCGGACTGGAAGTAAGGCCCCTCGTCCCAGTCCAGGCCCAGCCAAAGCATGGCCCGCTCGATGCCTTCGGTGTGCTCCGCCCGGTTGCGCTGGGCGTCGGTGTCCTCGATGCGCAGCACGAACGTGCCCGCGCGCTGGCGGGCGAACAGCCAGTTGAACAAGGCCGTACGGGCGCTGCCGACGTGGAAGTAACCCGTCGGCGACGGGGCCATGCGGACGCGGGTGGCACTCACGGGTGCCAAGCTAGCCCGCCCCAGGTGGGGCTGGGCTCAGCTGGCGAGCAGGTCGCGGGCGTCGCTTCCGGCCAGCGCCCGGCGCAACTTGGTCAGGGCATCGCGCTCGATGCGCCTGACCCGCTCGGCGGTGAGGTCGAGCAACTCGCCTACCTCGCCCTGGGTCCGGGGCTCGCCCCGGTCCAGGCCGTAGCGCAGGGAGAGCACCCGGCGCTCGTCTTCTGACAGCCGGGCCAGGAACTCGTCGATCTGGCCGGCCAGCAGGGCCTGGGCCACCAGCTCGAAGGGGGACTGGGCCGAGTGGTTGACCACCAGGTCGCCCAGGCTGGTGTCGCCGTCTTCGCCGACGGCGGCGTCCAGGCTGACAGGGTCACTGTCATAGTGGAGGAGCTCGGCCAGGACGCTCTCGTCTATCTCCAGAGCTTCGGCCAGCTCGGCCAGGGTGGGCGGGCGGCCGTTCTTGGCCTCGAGCTCGCCCTGGACCCGGCGGGCGCGGCGGATCTCGTCGCCGACGTGGGCCGGGATGCGCACGGTGTGGGCCGTGTTCTCGATGGCCCGGCCAATCGACTGGCGGATCCACCAGGTGGCATAGGTAGAGAACTTGAAGCCCTTGCGCCAGTCGAACTTCTCGACGGCGTGGATGAGGCCGAGGTTGCCCTCCTGGATGAGGTCGGAGAGAGGCAGGCCCGACCACTGGTACTTGCGGGCCACAGAGACGACGAGCCGGAGGTTGGAGTTGATGAACTGGGTGGTGGCGTTCTCGCCGGCCGTGATGGCCTTGCGGAGGTCCCGCTTCTGGCGTGGGGTCAGACCGGAGGCGCTGTCGAGCTCTTCCTGAGCGGCTTGGGCAGCCTGGATCACCTGGCCCAGGCGCATCTCGTCGGCCTTGGTGAGCAGGGGGAAGCTGCCTGCCTCGTCTAGGTAAAGACCGAGCAGGTCAGGACCGGCGCCCATAGCGCCCCTTGTAGTGCGGCGAGAGAAGTCGTTCATTGTAAGGAAGGTAACGTCCCAGCTTGCGGGTTTGTTCCATAGGGGACTGGTTTGTGGCACATGCCACAAGCCCTGGCCCTTTACCTACCCGCTTCCTGCGGCAACACACCTCGTTTGCGCCTATTGCGCGAACAAGTTCTCCGCTGAGCCCCCTCGCGCCCTAGCAGTGAGTGCCACTGTACCGTCGAAACGCCAAAAGTGTCGGGGCCCGGCGCCAAGTTGCTGGGATCTAAGCGGTCTCGGCCACTAGGTGTGCTCGCAGAGCCGCCAGCAGCACCCCGGCGGCTACGGCCGCCGTCTCGGCCCGCATGACGTGGGGGCCGAGGCCGACGTGGTGAGGTACCGCGGCCAGCTCGTCGTCCGTCCATCCCCCCTCCGGGCCTACGAGCACGGTAGGCGTCGACAGGCTGATGGGCCCGCTCCCCGGGACAGCCAACGAAACGGGTGCCATGCCGGCTCCACGTCCGCCGGCGACAGGGTCGGCGGGCCCCAGGCGCCTGAGGTCGGCGACCAGGTCGGTGAACGGCACCGGCCCGTCCACCACGGGCAGCCAGGCGCGCCGGCTCTGCATCGCCGCCTGACGGGCCACTTCTCGCAGGCGCTCGAGCTGGCGGCCCTGCTTGGCGGTCGGCCACCGGGCTACGCAGCGAGCTGCCATGACGACGATCACCCGGTCGGCGCCCGCCTCGGTCAACTTCTGCACCGCCCACTCGGGATGGTCGCCCTTGGTGAGGGCGAACCCGACCGTCACCAGGGGAGTGGGCCGGCGGTGACGGACCGCTGGGCCGACCGGCTCCAGCTCCGGGCCACCGGCCCACTCGCACACCTGCACGGTGCCCTGTCCGTCGGAAACGGACACCGTTTCGCCTGGGCGCAGGCGCAGCACACGTGAGAGGTGGTGGACGTCGTTCTCGGTCAGGACTGGCGCCGGCGCCGACAGGTCGTCGACGAAAACGTGCGCCACCAGCCGGCGCATGCTTTCTTCCCGGCTCTGGTCGTCTTCCCGGCTCTGGTCGCTCGGCGGCTCAGGCGAACTACTTGAAAGCACTGCGGATTCGTGACAGGAAGCCCGGCTCGGGCGGCGCCACGTCCTCTCCGCGTTCGGCCGCGAACCGGCGCAGGAGCTCCTCCTGGGAGGCGCTGAGCTCCGTCGGGGTCTCCACCAGGCACGTGACCAGGAGGTCGCCCCGGCCACGGCGCTGCAGGTGGGGGACCCCCTTGGCCCGCAGGCGCATCTCATAGCCGGTGGGGCAGCCGGGGGGGACGTTGACCTCCTCCGGCCCGTCGAGCGTCTCGACCTTGAGCTGGGCCCCGAGGGCGGCCTGGGCCATCGTCATGCGCAACGTCGTGCGCAAGTCGAAGCCGTCCCGGGTCAGGGTCGGGTGCGGGCGGACCCGCAGGTGCAGGTAGAGGTCGCCGGCGGGCCCGCCCCGGGGACCGGCCGCCCCCCGGCCGCTCAGGCGGAGGGTGGCGCCGTCGTCGACACCGGCGGGGACCTCGACGGTGTAGGAGCGGTCTTCCATGCGCCGCCCCTGGCCCCGGCAATCGTCGCACGGCGTGGGGACCTCGTCGCCCGTCCCGCCGCAGCGCGGGCACGGGCTCGATGTGACCATCTGGCCGAGCAGGGACTGGCGCACCCGGCGTACCTCGCCCCGGCCGTTGCAGGCGCTGCACGTGGTGGCGGTGGTGCCCGGGCGCGATCCGGTGCCCGAGCAGGTCTCGCACCCGGTGGCGGCCCGGACGGCTACCTCTTTCTCGGCCCCGAGGACGGCCTCGGCGAACTCGAGGTCGAGGATGGCCTCGAGGTTTTCGCCCCGGGGCGGCCCGGCCCGCTGGGTGGTGCCCCGCCCGCCGAAGGGGTTCCCGCCGAAGAACGCCTCGAAGATATCGCCCATCCCCGCCCCGGCGAAACCGGAGAAGGGGTCGCCGGCTGCCACCCTGGGCCCGTCGGCGCCGAACATGTCGTACTGACGGCGGCGCTCGGGGTCCTTCAGGGTCTCGTAGGCGCGGTTGACGAGCTTGAACTGCTCCTCTTTGGCCTCGGCGGCGGCGGGGGCGCCGGCGTGGCGATCGGGGTGGAGCTCCCGGGCCAGTTGCAGGTAGGCACGCTTGATTTCTTCCTCGGTGGCGCTGCGGGTGACGCCGAGGATGGCGTAGTAGTCCTCCCCAGCCATGGTCAGCTGGCGCTCCTTTGCCTGCCGGTGGCGGGAGAGAGCCCTTGGTCGCCCTCGCTCAGCGCTTTGCTGAGCTTCTTAGACACTATGGCGACGGCGGCCAGAGCCTGGTCGTAATGCATGCGCGTTGGCCCTAGTACCCCGACGGTGCCGGCCCGCTCGCCGTCGACGTCGTAAGGCGCCACCACGATCGAGCAGTCGGCCAAGGGTGCCAGTCCGTGCTCGGTCCCAATGGCCACGGTGAGACCGCGGTCGAGGACGTCCTTGAGCAGGGTGACCAGGACGTACTGCTGTTCGAGGATGCCGAGGACCGACCTTATGGTGCTCACCGCCTCGAAGGCCGTCGCCATGCGGGCCGCCCCCCCGACGAAAACGTGGCTCGTGCCGAGTTCGGGCTCGGGACTGCGCAGGGCGTGCAGAGCGGTGGACGCCAGCGTGTCCACGACGATGTCCCCGGTCGGGCCCGGGTCCCCGGCCTTGTCGAGGGCGGCGCCGACCTGGAACGAAGCGGCGGCGGCCGAAGCCCGCTCGACCTGGGCGTCGGACAGCTCGACCGGCAGTTCGAGGGCGCGCCGCTCCACCGCGCCGTTGCCGAGCACGGCCACGACCAGGACGAGGCGGGCGGCCAGCTTCACCAGCTGGAAGGACCGCACCCGGCCGGGTTCGGGGGCGCTGGGAGCCACGACAACGGCGGCGTAGTCGGTGAGGCTGGAGAGCAGGCCGCTCGTCTCCGCCAGCATGCGTTCGATCTCACCGTGGGCCCGGGCGAAGAACATCCGCACGAGCTCGGCCTGGGGCGCGCCGAGCGGGGAAGGGCCGGAGAGCGAGTCCACGAAGAAGCGGTAGCCCTTGTCGGTCGGCACCCGCCCGGCGCTCGAGTGGGGCTGGAAGAGGTACCCGTCCTGCTCCAGCACGGCCATCTCGTTGCGGACGGTGGCCGGGGACACGCTGAGGTCGCCCAGCTGCGCGACATAAGCCGAGCTGACCGGCTGCGCAGTCCGGATGTGGCATTCCACCACGGCACGAAGTATGGCGGCTTTGCGGTCGTCCAGCATCTCTAGCAGTCAAGGTTACCGAGTGCCAGAGGTGGAGCCGTAACGCGGCCCTCCGACCTGCGCCTGGGCGGCCCGGCCCGGCCCGGCGGGACCAGGGGTGGGCGCCCATGGCTGGCCCCGGCCGAGCCAAAGGCGGCAGCCAGGGGCGGGCGGACCGCAGCACGCTCTATACTGCTAAGCGGCGTGAAGATCGGTGACGGCTGCTTCATCGCTGCCGGTTCCGCCAACACCGACTGCGCTCCAAAAGGCCTCTACGCCGGCGTCTGTGCCCGTCAACGGCGAAGGCGCACCTCGGCCAAGGCCAGGCAACGCTCGAGCATGGTGAGGGCGCGGCGCCGGGCAACCGGGCGCTACGGGGCGCGGTTCGGCCCCGGTCTGCCTAAACATGACTAATCTGATCATAATTCGGGAATCGCAACTGGAGGTATGGTGCCCAAGCAGCTCATAAGCCCCCACGGCGGGGCGCTCGTCGACCTATCCGTCACGCCTGACCGGGCTGCACAGCTGAAGGAGCAGTCTCGCAGCTGGGCATCGTGGGACCTGCTCCCGCGCCAGATCTGCGATTTCGAGCTTCTGGCCAACGGCGGCTTTTCGCCCCTGCGCAGCTTCTTGGGCCAGGACGACTACGAAGGTGTCTGCGAGCGCATGCGCCTGGCGGACGGGACGCTGTGGCCCATCCCCGTCACCCTGGACATAACCGAGGAAAAGGCGGCCGAGATCGGTTCCAACGCCAGTTTGGCACTGCGGGACCCTGAGGGCGTGATGCTCGGGGTGCTCCGCGTCAGCGAGCTCTACCGGCCCGACCGGGACCAGGAGGCCAAGCTGGTCTTCGGCACCACCGACAGGGCCCATCCCGGGGCCGCCTACCTGCTCGACCGGTCCAACCCCGTGTACGTGTCGGGTGAGCTCGAGGTGGTATCGGCGCCCGCCCACTATGACTACAAGGCGCTGCGGCTGACGCCGGCGCAGCTGCGGGCACGCTTCGCCGACCTGAGCTGGGACAGGGTGGTCGCTTTCCAGACGCGCAACCCCATGCACCGGGCGCACGTCGAACTGACCCTGCGGGCCGCCCGCCAGGAGGAGGCGAACCTTCTCATCCACCCGTCGGTGGGCATGACCAAGCCGGGCGACGTCGACCACCACACCCGGGTGCGGTGCTACCAGGCCGTGCTCAAGGGTTATCCCCACGCCACCGCCGCACTGGCGCTCCTGCCCCTGGCCATGCGCATGGGCGGTCCCCGTGAAGGGGTGTGGCACGCCATCATCCGTAAGAATTACGGCGCCAGCCATTTCATCGTCGGCCGGGACCATGCCGGCCCGGGCAACGACTCGACCGGCCAGCCGTTCTACGGCCCTTACGACGCCCAGACCCTGCTCGGCGAGCACGCTGCCGAGCTCGGCGTCGGGATAGTTCCCTTCCAGCAGATGGTCTATGTGGAGGACCGCGACGAGTACATGCCGGTGGACGAGGTGCCGGCGGGCCTGCGGGTGCTCGACATATCCGGGACCGAGCTGCGCCGGCGCCTGGCCCAGGGCCGGGACATCCCGTCCTGGTTCACGTTCCCCGAAGTGGCCGAGGAGCTGCGCCGCAGCTACCCGCCCCGAGCTCATCAGGGCTTCACCGTGTTCTTCACCGGGCTGTCCGGCGCCGGCAAGTCCACCATCGCCAGCATCCTGCTCACCAAGCTGCTGGAGGAGGGCGGCCGGCCCGTCACCCTGCTCGACGGCGACATCGTCCGCAAGCACCTGTCGTCCGAGCTGGGCTTTTCGAAGGAGCACCGCGACATCAACATCCGGCGCATCGGCTGGGTCGCCTCCGAGATCACCAAGAACGGGGGCATAGCCATCTGCGCTCCGATCGCCCCCTACGAGGGCGTCCGCCAGGAGGTCCGTTCGATGATCGAGCCATTGGGCGGGTTCGTCCTGGTGCACCTCTCCACGCCCCTCGAGGTGTGCGAGAGCCGTGACCGCAAGGGCCTGTACGCCAAGGCCCGGGCCGGGATCGTGAAGGAGTTCACCGGCGTCTCAGACCCCTACGAGGCTCCCGACCAGGCCGAGGTGCGCATCGACACCACCGACGTGACCCCGGAGGCCGCCGCTCAGCAGATCATCCTGCACCTTCAGACCGAGGGCTACCTGGGCCGTCCCTCCTAGGGACTGGCGGCCGCGGCCGTCTTTAGAGCCGGGCAGCACCCGGGCTCGGCTGGCCCGTTGTCAGCGGTCACCGTCCGGGCTCGAACGGCCTGTCATCAACACCGGCCGGCCCAGCACCGGCCGGGCCAGGCCCGGCCGGCCCGTTGTTAATTGCCGCACTACCCCGCCTTCGGCCCGCGTCTAGCGGAGTTGCTTGCCGGCGGTGCCAGTACCGAGGCTTTCATGTCGAAAACCGACAGGAAAGCCAAAAAGCTTGGCCCCGGTGCGA
>JBEKNX010000124.1:0-18794 GCA_049522375.1 Acidimicrobiales bacterium
GCCCTCGCCCCGCGACCGTGAGCTGCTGGGTGGCGGCCTCGGGTACGCCCTCAACCACGCCGCGCACCTCTGGCGCTCCGAGCTGGCCAGCGCGCTCTCAGACGTGTCGGTGACACCCCCGCAGTTCTTCGTGCTGGCGGCACTGCTGCACGCCCAGCGCTCCGTACGCCGCATGCGTCAGCGCGACGCGGCCGAGCACGCCGGGGCCGACGCCAACACCGCGTCGCAGGTCGTCCGCTTGCTCGAGCGCCGCGGTCTCGTGCAGCGTCAGGTCGACCCAGATGACAGCCGGGCGCGCGTGCTCGCTCTTACTCAGGCAGGGCACGAGCTCGCCGTCCTCTGCACGGCGCGGGCTCGCGCCCTCAACCGCGAGTTTTTCGCTGGCGTCGAGGCCCAACCACTGCACGACGCGCTGAGATCCCTGACCGTCCAGGCGCGACAACGGCGCCCCAACTGAGATAAGAGCGGCCCGAACTATCTGGTTCTCTGAGCCTCCCGCTACTGCGAGCTGGTCCGGGTCATGGTCGCCGAATAACCACCGCCCGGCCACTTCCACTCACCGGAGTACGACATCCCGTCATCGGCAAAGCGTCCCACAAAGGCGTTGTCCGAACCTCTTTCTCCGAACCAAATGCGTATGGTGTCGCCCTCCATCTCATAGGTATACGTGAAGTTGGCGCCATGGATATCCAGGTAATGCGAGCGACAGGTGCTGGAATCTTCGTCATATCCGATGTACTCGATCCCTCGGATAGTCCGGCCGCCTCCTTCGGCAGTGACTCGTTGGATCAAGAAGAAACCACCTTCCATCCATTCGAAGGTGAGCGTCCCCTGCAAGAATGGACCGCTGACCCTCCACTCACCGACGAGTCGATCTAGTTGATGCAGTTGGGGATAAGGATCGGGTGGGAGTTGTCCGGCTAGGTGATTGTTGCTGTCGCCCATTGTGGGTCTCCTTTTCCGGGTAGTTGTTGATTGGGGTCGAGTGATTGTGCCCTGGGGCCGGGCCACTCCTCCATGTCCTTGTAATTGTGTGCATTAAGCTTGCTTCTCGTGCCGTGGAAGATGCGGGGCGCTCCACCTTCCACGTGCGCTGCGGGCCTTCTAACCCGCGCCTGGTGCGGCCGGCCGAAGACGCCATCCGGCCCTGGCGGTACCGGTCCCGAGCGCGGCGCAGAACTCCCCCTTAGGCGTGGGTGAGAAACGCTGGAGGCACTAGAGACGCCAGGCGATTTGGCCCAATATCGCTATACCCTCGGCAATTGGGCCGGGCGTGTTGGCGGCGTAGCCGAGGACGAGCCCTGGAGGCCCGGGGCGCTGGCGGTGCCAGGAGAGAGGCTGGACCTTTATGCCCCGGCGTATGGCTTGTGCCGCCAGTTCGAGGTCGGAAAACCCGCTGTCGAACGTAACCGTCAGGTGCAAGCCCGCCGCCCGGCCATGGACCGTGGCAGTGGGGAGGTGGGCAGCCAACGCTTGCAACATGGCGTCGCGGCGCTGGCTGGTGGCGAGCGCGGACCAGGCGTAAGTGCCGCTCCAGCCTTCCGGAGCGGACCAGCTCAGCAAGCACCAATTGCGGGAGCACGGCGTTGCCCAGGTCGGCGTTGCGCTTGGCCGCCACAAAGGCGTCGAGGTACCTCGCCGGCGCTATAACCCACCCGATCCTCAATGCCGGTGCCAACAGCTTGGACACACTGCCCATGTAAATGACCTGGTCGCCCCCGGTCGCCCGCAGCGCCGGCAATGGTGGGCGGTCGTAGCGGTGCTCGGCGTCGTAATCGTCCTCGACTACCAACCCGCCCTCGCTGGCCCAAGCCAGCAGTCGGCGTCGCCGCTCCCCCTCCAGGACCACGCCCATCGGGAACTGGTGGGCGGGGGTGAGGACTACCACCGCCGCCCCGGTGGCTCGGAGCTCACCGACCCGGAGCCCGCCGGCGTCCACGGCTACGGGGACGGTACCTAATTGCCAGTTTTGCAGTTGCTGCCGAGCCCCTAGTGAGCCGGGATCCTCAAGCGCGACTGCATTTATGCCGTCCTGCACGAGAACCTGAGCCAGCAGGCTGAGGGCCTGAGCTACCCCGGCGACGACCAGGACGGCGGCGGGCGGTACTTGGACCCCTCGGGTTCGCGCCAGCCAGTTGGCCACCGCAGCACGCAGCGGCCAGGCGCCGGCAAGCGGCGGCGCTGCGATCGGCGTGGGCCCGTTCGGCGAGCGCCCGCCACTCGGAGTACCAGGCGGCCTCGTCGCCGTCGGGGATCCGGCCCGCCGTGCTGGTGACTTCGCCGATGTCGGCGCCCCCGTAGGGGGCGTAGCCGAGGGCCCGGAGCGTCTCGACGAAGAAGGACTTGTCGTTGAAGATCACCATCGTGCAGGTTTTCAGATCTCGATCGCGTCGAGGTACGTGACCTTGGATCCGAGGTTGCCGACGGCCACGACCTTGTGCTGCTCGTATTCGGCCACGAGCACTCGGAACCTCTTGGTCCCCCTCGGCGCCGGGAGCTTCACGGTGCCCTCCCAGACCGTGAGGGAGAGGGACTGGGACGTGACGTCGAGGAGCGTCCCGGCCAGGCCCGACGGCACCGTCGTCCACACCAGGTCGCTGTCGGAGGTCTGCACGGTCGCTTCCTGGACATAAGCCCGGACGGAACCGGCAGTCAGCGGGTCGGTGGTGGCCAGGTAGCCCGGTCCGGCCACCGCGACCTTCACCGTGGTGGGAGTGGGGAAACTGGTCGTCACCACGCGGTCGGGGGTGACCTGTATGAAATCGGCTTGGACGACCCGCGACAGCTCGAGGCCCTTCAGGGAACTCGGCTGGTAGCGGACCAGGGCGAGCTTGACGAAGGGGAAATAGGTCGTCGCCGAGATCGTGTTTATCTCGATGTCGGAGAACCACAGCTGACGGTCCTTGTCCCAGGCGATTTCGTGGCCGGCGACGTCGACCCAAGGGATAGTGCCGGTCTGCTCTTCGAGTAGGAGGGCCTTGCCTTGGTGCACGGCCAGGGTGAAGTCAGTGGCGGCGGCGGTCTTCAACCTGCCCGCCTCGAAGACCGGGTCCAGGCCGTAGCCGCTCACGAAAGGGGCGAGCGTGGATGGCAGCGGTGCACCAGGCGGAGGGGCGGCAACCACGACGCCAAGCAGTTCCCCCGCCCCCGTTTGGAACCAGGGGCGACCGAGGTAGACCCTGAGGATGTTCCCGATGCGGAGCGAAGTTCTCACCTTTGGCAGGGTTTTTTGCTGCCATCGGAAGGCGGGTATAAGGTAACGAACGGCGGGAGCCGGCGGCCGTACGGAACTTGGGACTGACACCGGGTAACCGATCTTGGTTGGTGGGTGCGCCGACGGTTCCAGGCTGGAACGGGTGACCGGCGGTGCGACGAACTGCACCTGCACCGTTGCTCCGTCGGGCACTGACCCGGTGCTGAGGCGGGCGATCGACCCCGCTGCGTCGTCCTCGACGAAGTCCACGCCCTCTTTGTATGTCACCGACGCGGCATTTCCCGTCCCCATCACCACGACGGTGCCGGCCGCGAACTTTTTGGGAGAAACGACGACGGTAGTGGTACCGCTCAGCTTCACCGTGGCTGTTTCGGTGAAGTACTCGAGGAACCGGGTCGTGGAGACCAGCGTGTAGAAAACCTCGTGGTGCTTGGTATCGCCGAAATCATGGCGCATGTCCTTCACCGGGATGATGTCGCTCTGGTTGGGCGCCAGCGGGATCTCGGCCACCCGGGCCCTGCTCTCGAGGCGCACGATGCCGCCGGGGCTCACTCCGTCGTCGTAGGGGTCCACATACAGCGAGAGCACGTCGACCCGCTGCGTGCTCTTGGGGTCGGCCCGCACGTCCCCGTTCAGGTAGGTGTAGGTCGCGCCGGCTGTCCGGAAGGGCGCCAGGATGTTGGCCCACGGGGCGTCGAGGGGTTGGCGGACGGCGTGCACGATGGTCAGTTCGCGGTATGGAGTGAACATGTAGTGCCCGCCGAGCAGGATGATGGCGTCGAGCTCGGGGGTGGCCAGGCCGGCTTCCGCCAGCCATTGCCACAGTTTCATGGACGCGAGCTGGGCGGGGTGGAACCACGAGCTCAGCCGCACGGTCGAGACCGAGGCCTTGGGTGCGTAGACGGTGAGTGCCCCATCGGGTTCCGCGGGCAGCGGCGTCGAGGGCGCGGTATGGCCCGCCTGCACGACCAGGCGCAGCGCCCGGCGCGCCGGCCACGGGCCCACGGTGTCGAAGGCCAGGTTGACCCGCTTGAACGGGGCTCCCGGAAGGCCGAGCAGCGAGACCCCGGCGCCCAGCACGTCGGGGAGGTAGGGGACCCCGAACGCCGGCAAGGAGGGGGCGGTGACGGGCGGGTAGTAGTCCCACTCGTTGCTGCCGTTGAGCGGCTGGGCATCAATTTGCCCGCCATAAAGCGACATCACCGATGGGCTCTTGTAGGTCAGACCGTCGCGGCCGGCGATCAAAGAATACGAGCTCGCCTGGGGGGCGCCGTTGGGCCCGTCGAGGGCGCCGTGTGCCTCCACCATCTCCTCGGAGGACGCCGGCGGGGCCAGGTGCCGCTCGGAGGGGACGATGAGCGGGCTGGAGTCGGGGATGTCGTAGTTGGAGCGGATGACGATGGTCTCGAGGCTCTCACCGGGGGTGCGGGGAGCGCAGGGGACG
Organism: Acidimicrobiales bacterium; assembly: GCA_049522375.1. GTDB lineage: Bacteria > Actinomycetota > Acidimicrobiia > Acidimicrobiales > Palsa-688 > Fen-671. The sequence goes on from JBEKNX010000124.1 coordinate 4,659, forward strand.
ACGACCGGGGACGCGACGGGCTCGACCCGTCCGTAGACCACGGGCGGCGTGGCGTAGGTCAATGGCGCGTTAGAGGCGAACGGTACGCTGTTGCCGGCCAGGTCGACGACCCTGGCCCCGAAGCGGTAAACGCGCCCGAAGCGCAGCGTCGGCAGGGTCCCCGGCGTCGCCGCGTACTCGATCTGCAGTTGGAAGTTGCTACCCGGCGGGGGTGGGTTGCCGGTGTCGTCCTGGAGGCTGTCGTCGGACGCATCGTCGATGTGCTTGCCGGGCCGGGGGGCCACCAGGCTCCAACCGTTCCAGCGGATCAGCGTTTCGGGCACGTACATCGGCGGGTTGGGCGACGAGCTCGACGCCGGTTGGGTCGGGGCCGGCTCTATCCACCCTTCGTCCCCACTGGGCACCGGTACCACTGTTTGGGGGCTGCCGATGCCGTAGCCACCGATCCCCGGCGGGTTGGACGCGCCCGTCCGGGCACATAGGGAGTACCACTGGCCCCGGGCGGCCTCGTACACATCGAAGCGCCAGCCCTGGGCAATGTCCTCGGCGTACAGCGTGACCGGCCCCGGCGGCGTGGAACTGAGGGCGGCGTCGAACCCGTTGTTGTTGAGCCAGTTCGAGTAGAGAGAGGACGCGTGGCCGACCTTGGCTAGCGACAGGCCGGCCGAACGCAAAGACGGGACGGCGTAAGTGCTCGGGGTGTCGGCCGAGCGCATCGGGAACTGGGCGTTCCAGACGTTCTGGACGAAGTTGAGCGCCTTCAGCGACCCGCCGTCGAGATCCACTTCGATCACCTGATAGGCGCCAGGGTCGGACAGCCTAAGCAGGCCCTCGGCGATTTCGGGGCTAATCGCACGGGGCTCGGCCAGCCAGGTGGCGGACGTCGTCATGGTGACCGGCATCACGTTGGTGGTACTGGGCCGGATAAAGGTAATGCCGATAGGGTTTGAGAGCTTGGGCCTCCACGTCGGGGTGACCGAGAGGGGTACGGTCGCGGCCAGGCCGGAGGGCGCCGCGACCTCGAGATCGACGACGAAGCCGAAAAGTCGTAGGAGGGCCGGATGGCGCTGCAGTAGCGAGAACGCCTGGTGAAAGTCGAACTGAGGGACGGGCGGCGGCACGACTTCGGCGGCCGTCGGGTACGGGGGAGGTTCCGTCCGGGGCTGCAGGAAGAGGTAAGCCTGGGTTACACCAGCCCTGGCGCCGCTCAGGGCCGAGGACGCTATGGGGCCGCCGGTCCGGGGGAAGGCGGCAAGGACCTGGTCGATGGCGTCTTGCATTTCGCGGCCATTCAGAGGCAACACGCCGAAGGAACCGTCGCTCACTATTTCTTGCCAGCCGTGCCACCCCCCGCCTTCGGGGAGCGCCTTGGCCAGCCCGGTGTAGAGGCCGGCGAAGAACTGGCGCACCGCCGAGGCCGGGTAGGTGTAAAGGGCACTGGCCGTCGGGCTCTGGTACTGGTAGGGCGCGACCGGTGTTGTCGGGAGGAAGAGCGCCTTGTACAGCGGCGATGACGGGGCCGCGCTCACCACCGTGGCGTCGACGACGTCGGTGCCGATCGTCGCTTTCCAGGTGATCTCCGTGCCCGGCCAGTCCTCCCAGTCGGGGAAGTCGGCCAGGGTAGCCCCCGACCCGGTCGGCATCAGCTGGGGCCCGATGGCGACCGAGATGCGGAGGTTACCGGTGGGCGCGGTCCCGTTGGGGCAGGCCGTCCAGATAACGCGTTGAGCCGTCACGACGCAAAGGCCCCGCAGTAGGTGTCCCAGTCGCCCTGGGTAATGGCGTCGGCGAAATCCGGGTCGGAACCTCCGCCAAAGGTCTTGGTCATCGTTGCGCTCACCGACACCGAGAAGAACAGCACGGAAATACTTAACGAGACAGTCGCCGTCCCGTAGCACTGGCCCGGGTCCAGGTAAGTGAACGCGAGGTAGAACTCCATCGATATCTGGATGATCCCCAGCACCGACAGGTTGCCGTCCGCCCGCAGGAAGCCCGTCAGCTGGACCTGCTTTTGCGGCACCGTCTGCAGGGAGAAATAGATGCCCGCCATTATCGACACGCCGCCGCTGGCCACGCCGAGGTTGATCGAGATGGCGGCCCCGAACTCGAGCGACACCTGGATCTCTTCGATCCCGTCGGCCCCTATCGCCAACCCGAAGAACCCGCCGCCGCCGAAGACGTAAATGGTGAGCAGGAACGGGTTGTCCTGGGTGCAGAGGGAAAACCGCACCCGCACCGGGGTGCCGTCGAAGGGGATGTTGACGCCTGCCGACAACGATAGGTTGGTGAGCGAGAAAATGCCGACGGTGATGTCCGGTAGGGCAAGGGTGTAGCTGGCGTCGATACCCGCCGAGCTCACGTCGATGGACGGCCCGCCGAGCGAGCTCAACAGCTGGCTCAGGTCCTGGATGAAGGTGAGGGGCCCGAGGAAGGTGACGGTGTCGATGTTGGGCTGGACCGAGGTCTTGGCGCCCGTCTTGGAGTCGAAGGTGAACGAATTGAAGGTGATACCGATGAACGAGGCATCGCTGCCGAACAGCACGAGCTCGAAGTTGGTCAGCTCGCCGTGTACCGAATAGGTGGTCTGGGCCGGGTTGGAGATCGGCGTGTAAATCTCGGCGGTGACCAACAGGTTGGTGGTTTGGCCCCCACTGTTGGGCTGGAAGAACCCGAGCGAGTCGCCCTCCACTGTCGGGTTCCAGTTGAGCTTGGTGTCGATGGCCGTCGGGGGTTGGGTGTCGTCGTTGTTGGGGTAGACGAAATTGCTGGAGATCTGGGGGGCTTGATCGTTGGCGGCCTGCTCGTCTGGGTCGACTGCAGTGATTATGTCGACTATGGAGATGGCCCCGAGCAGCTTGCCTGCCGTGCCGGAGAGGTTGCCGAAGAAATCAGACGGGTCGAACTTCCCCGCCAACAGGTTGGTAAGGTCGCCGCCGACCGGCCCGAGGTCCCGGGCTATGCCGCTTACACCGAAGTTCGGGGCGGCCATCCCGCCGACGAGGTTAACGGGAAAATTGAGCGACGGGCCGTTTTGTTTTACGGCCAGGTAGACCTCGGTGACGCCGGTCTGGAAGCCGTTGTTCACATAATTGTCTGAGATCGAAACGCTCGGTGGGGACAGCGGTGCCGACCCGGCACCCACGATCTGCTCGGCACTCGGCAGGTGGACCACAGCCGAAGACAGAAGAGGGTAAAAGTTGGCGGCGCCGTTGTAAACGTACTTGGCCGTCAGCGTGTAGTTTTCGACGTGCTGTGCCGTCGCCCCGGGCTTGGCCCCCGCCGTGTCCGCGAACGCGATGAGCTGGCCGCCGAGCGACGGGGAGTTACGGCTCGGGCTGGCGGCGTCGTAAGCCGAGATGACCTGCGTGACGTCCGACTGGTCCGTGCGGGTTAGGTCGACCCAGATCACGCTGGCCGTGAAATCAACCTTGCGCCCCTCGAGGTCAGTGCCGACAAACGAGAAGGGGACGTCGGCGAGACCGCTGCGCACCCATAGGACGTAGTCGGTGTCCGAGCCCAGGGCGCCGACTTTGATCCCGGGGTCGACCGAGGGGTCGAAATCGATCGGCGGGGTCGTGATGGTCTTGACCTCAACCTGGCGGAGAGGGTTACCCCGGCCGGAGAAAGGTTCGTGCGTGTCGCCGGTGTAGGTAATTATCGGTTGGGTGACGACGATGTACTCCTTGGTCACCAGGTAGGCGACGACTTCAGCGACCTCCGCGTCCGCGAACGCGCTCGGACGGGCTGCGGCAACCTGGAACTCCCGGTCCGTGACCTTGATCTTGACGGCGCGGTGGCCGAAGGGGAACAGGTAGCCGAGGTTGACCACCCGCACGTAGCTGTCCCGGCCCACCGAGGTGCGGTGGATCCACGACTCGAGCGAGACCCGGTCGTTAGGGCCGGGTGACCAGTGCCCCTGGACATTTATCGAAGCCCCGAGGGCGGTGAGGGCGAAGAAGTTGGCGGTGACCGGGCCCCCGCCCGGTCCCCTGGAGGTAGTGAGCGAGACGATGTCGTTACGGTCGGTGGGGTCGAGGGGCATGAACCACGGGTCGGGTGCCGGGGGTGCAAACGTACCCTCGCCGTAGGTCCGTGACCAGAAGGCCTTTAGTAGTGGGGCCGACAACGGCGGCTCCAGGCCTTTCACGCCGAGGCGGGTGTGCCACAGCTCGGTGCGCCCGCTGAACGTGACCGGGGTGCTGGAGTGGTGCCAGGTCCCGTTGGGCCCCGGCGACAACCACAGCGACCACGGCACTTCTATGGCGGTGTGGAGCGGGTCGGGCGGGGCGGGCGACCCCGTTGCCGGGTGGGTCTCCACCGGCACCAGCTGGGGCCGGAGCGTCGTCCAGTCGAGCAGCCCTTGGAGGGTGTAAGGGACTGAAGCCCCCAGCGCGAGCTCGAAGGCGAGCCAGCTAAAGCCGGCCAGCGCGCCGTGGAGGGGCGGAGAGGGCCAGGTGGTCACGCCCGGCGTGTACTCGACCGACTGCTCTCCCAGGTGCTGGGACGGGAAGACAACGACCATGTAGGTCGGCTTGGTGGTATCGGTCGGCACTATGTGGACCTGGCCGCCCAGGACCTCGGCGTGGGCGTTATAGAACTCAAAGCCGAGGTACAGCATGTCCTCGGTACGGACAGCCTGGAACACGAGGTTGGGCTTGGCTCCCGTGATGGCCGGCCGCAGTGCCCCCAGGTGGAGCTCGCTCAAAAAAGGCCCGGTGGCCCTGGCCAGAGGACGCGAAGTGCTTGCCCACGCGCCCGGAAGGCCCCTGCCCTCGGCAAGGACAAGGCCGGCAGCGGAGCCGACCGCGCCCCGGATGAAGACCCGGCGGCTGATCTGGCGGCCGAGCAGGCGCGGGTCGGGGTCGCCCGGCCGGGGTTCCCGTGTGCCTTCCTCTCGGCCCATCAGCGCTCCTTGGCTCGTCGTACCACTCTGTGTCCCCGGATCACCCCTCATAGTCCCCGCGCGGGCCTACGAGACGGAGAGTACCAGCTGGTTAGGCCCGACGCACTGCTTTCCTTAGAGAGCCCTTACCAGGGCCGATGCCTCGGGTGGGGGGCCAGCAACCGTCTCCCCCCGTTTCCCGGGCTGGTGTTCCTGGTCGCCAAGGACGAGGAGCGAGCTTCCACCTACGATGGCCGTGGCGTGACGGGCGACCGCAGGGGCCTAGAGCGTCACTGGCTAGCAGGTCGAAGCACCGGGCAAGGGGTGCGCGGGAGGACGAGGTGGCAACCCGTCGAGCCGTGCATCTCAAACGGAGGAGGAACGATGAGCAAACAAACACGGTCCAGCCACCCGATATACAGCCTTCTACCCACAAAAGTCAAGGGCTTCGATTCTCTGGCTGAGTTAGCCCTGGATATGCGCTCGTCATGGAACCACGCCGGCGACGAACTGTGGCGACAGTTGGATCCCGAGCTTTGGGAGCTCACGCGAAACCCTTGGGTCGTCCTGCAGACGGTCTCGCGGGACAAGCTTGAGAGTGAGCTCGCCGATCCATCCCTCCGCAAGGAGATTTCTGCCCTGGTAAGAGCTAAGCGTCGGGCTGCGGAGTCGCCGGCGTGGTTTCAGCAATATTGTCCACAAGAGCCGCTGACCCATGTGGCGTATTTCAGCATGGAGTTCATGTTGAGCGAGGCGCTCCCAATCTATTCCGGCGGCCTCGGTAACGTCGCCGGTGACCAGCTCAAAGCGGCCAGTGACCTGGGCGTGCCAGTGGTTGGCATCGGCCTGCTCTACCAACAAGGCTACTTTCGCCAGCTGATCGCCAACGACGGCGCGCAAGAAGCCCTCTACCCCTATAACGATCCCGGACAGCTCCCGGTCACCCCCGTACGCCAACCGAACGGCGAATGGCTGAGGCTGCAGATCGCTTTGCCGGGTTATTCCGTGTGGCTGCGCGCCTGGCAGGTCCAGGTGGGCCGAGTGACGCTCTATTTGCTCGACAGTAACGACGGCGCCAATATCCCCGCTCGTCGAGGGATCACTAGCGAGCTGTACGGCGGGGGGCCGGAGCTGCGCCTCACCCAAGAGATCCTCCTTGGGATCGGTGGCTGGCGGCTGCTCGTCGCGCTCGGGATCCAGCCCGAAGTGTGCCATCTCAACGAAGGGCATGCAGCCTTTGCCGTGCTGGAGCGTGCCCGCAGCTTGATGCTGGAGACCTTGCAGCCCTTCGACGTGGCGCTGGCCGTCACCCGACCGGGGAACCTCTTCACTACCCACACGGCCGTGGCCGCCGGCTTTGACCGTTTCAGGACTCGTCGGAGCCGTTCAACATGGCCTATCTGGCCATCCGAGGGAGTGGGGCCGTAAACGGCGTGAGCCGATTGCACGGGGAAGTTAGCCGTCGCCTCTTTGGGCCTCTTTTCCCCCACTGGCCAGCCGCCGAAGTGCCCGTGGGGCACGTGACCAACGGGGTCCATGTGCCGAGCTGGGACTCGGCGGTTGCCGACGAGCTGTGGACCGAAGCGTGCGGGAAGGACCGTTGGCTGGGGCAGGCAGAACACCTGGAGGGCGACATTCGTCGCCTCTCCGACGCCAGGCTATGGCGGTTCCGGGCTACGGCTACCAAGTCTCTTGTTGAACATGCTCGGCGGCGGTTGTCCAGGGAGCTGGCCGCCTCCGGTGCGTCGCCCGAGGCCATCCGTGAAGCGGAACAACTGTTTGACCCAGCCGTGTTGACCCTGGGCTTTGCGCGGCGCTTTGCGACCTACAAACGGCCCAATCTCTTGCTGTACGACCCCGAGCGGCTGCTTCGTCTATTGACCAACTCGCAGCGCCCGGTACAGATCATCGTCGCCGGCAAAGCCCATCCGGCGGACCAGGCTGGACAGGGTTTGGTACAAGAATGGGTGCGTTTCTGCCGGCGGCCCGAGGCCCGCCCGTACGCCATGTTCCTCAGCGACTATGACATGCATTTGACCGAGCGCTTGGTGGAGGGCGTGGACGTCTGGATCAACACGCCACGACGGCCCTGGGAGGCCAGTGGCACGAGCGGCATGAAAGTACTCGTAAATGGAGGCGTCAACCTCTCAGAACTGGACGGTTGGTGGGCCGAAGCATACGCGCCCGAGGTAGGCTGGGCTTTGGGGGATGGTCAGGAGCACGACGATGACCCTGCGTGGGATGCCGCCGAAGCCGAAATGCTGTACGGGCGGCTCGAACGGGAGGTGGTCCCTGAGTTCTATACCCGAGATAAAGACGGTATACCGACGGCCTGGGTGGCGCGGATGCGCGAAAGCATGGCTCAGTTGACACCGCGCTTCTCTGCCGACCGCACCGTACGCGAGTACACCGAGCAACGCTACCTGCCTGCTGCTGTCGCCTACAATTTGCGCGTTGCCAATGATTACGCGATCGGTAAGCAAGTCGTTTCTTGGCAGCATCGTCTAAAGGAGAAATGGTCATCGCTGCGATTCGGCGAGATGAAAGTCGATACTCGGGACGGGGACCATATATTCGAGGTCACAGTGTTCCTCAACGAGCTGGGCCCCGAGGTCGTAAGGGTCGAGCTTTATAGCGAGGACCCCCTGAGCGGTGCTCCCGTTTGCCAGGAGATGGAGCGGGCTGGGCTACCCGCCGAGGCGCCGCTCGGGCAGCTTTATCACGCTTCTGTCCCCGCGACCCGTCCGGCAACGGACTACACGGCGCGCGTTATACCGCATTGGCCCGACGTCTGCGTACCACTGGAATTCAGTGCCATCCTCTGGCAGCGGTGAGGGAGCCGGGAGGAGAGGCGACCAGCGCTCGATCACGTGACCGGTGAACGCCACCTCGACTGCGTCCTCCGAGAGAGCCGCCTCCTTGCCAGGGCAGCCCCTTGGTGTTGACCACGTCCCACGTCTCGCCGCCGTCAACGCTGGCCCAAACGACGTCCGTCCCGATCCCTGTGGCCTGCAGGCCGTAGCCATGGCGGTCGTCGGCGAAGACGAACTGGTCGAACGGGGAACCGTACTGCGAGAGAACCCCCGGTAGCGAGATCCCTTTGTGCCAGTGCGCTCCTCCATCCGCGGTCCGCCAGATGGTTGTTACCCCTGGCGGCGACGGCCACTGGTGGTTGGTCTCCACCCAGGCGTCAGCGGCGTTCAAGAAGAACGCGGATTGAGCCTGCGGGCCGGTCGGCGTAACGCGCCAGGTGGGAAAGACGGTTTGCCAGTGCGCTCCCCCGTCGCTGCTCCGCAGGACGTGCCCGTTGCCATCGAACGCCCACGCGGCACCTCCCGGGAGGTCAAGCAGGTTGGCTGCTCCCGACGCGCCCACCCCGGGCTGGGCCAGAGAGCTGGCCGCACCGACTGGCGTGGCAGAACGTGCCGCCGCCATGGAGCCGGCGGTGGCGCCGACCAATACAGCCGCGACTAAAGATGCCAATGCCCTCACGTTCCACAACAACGGCGTGGTGTCTTGACGGGTTCCCTCCACCGTTCCTCGCCTACGGCGGAATGCGGTGGTCGTCACCTCAGAGGGATTTTCGCAAGACTTCCAGCCAGATGTCTGGGGACTTGAGATGCATGGGGCCCAGAGAGGCCGCGGCCAGAACGCTCCGCTCGGGGCCGCGCCGTTACGAACTGACGGCTCGCGCATCGGCTGGAGCCTGGACGTGGACTGGTGCACCGAAGTCGGAAAGCGTTGTCGATACGCTGATACTCAACGGTGCTGCCCGTCCCTTGATGCCGGTTTCCACCTCCCTGGCCAACATGTTCCGGATGCGGCCCTTTTTGTCGAGCCATACGTAGATAAGGTACGGCTCAACGTACATACCCGGCAGTGCCGAGCCGGGGATGCTCACCCGGTACTCGGTCGTCCTTACGCCTGAGAGCGCGGCCCGCCCCACAACGGTCACCCGGTCATTCCTTGACAGTGCTCCGAGTGGTCGAGGAAACGGCGTCTGACCTGCAGGGTTAGCCACGGCCGACGCCGGTGGCTCCCCTTTGGCTCCCCGAGTGCCCGAGACGACCCCTTTTCGGCCTCCCACACCCCATCTGACCTGCGAAAACGTGCGCCCCCTGGGATTCGAACCCAGAACCTGCGGAGTCTGGATCCGGCGTTCGCTGGCGTTCGTGTGCGTTCAAAACGTCCCGTAGTTACGGGGTTCTTCGTTCATGGGCGTTCGCTGCAGTTCGCCCGTGTTCGCCGTGCGTGGCTCCCCATTTGGCTCCCCAAGTAGGGCGCTGGTCCCAGTTATGGTCGCGGCCGGGCCCGCTGAGCGGCTCGTCTCCCCAAGGGAGCCCGTGAAGCCACGTCACGCCCGCACCTAGTCCGGTTTACCGGGTCACACAGCACTAACCGTCGCCATTGCTGAACTGTCCCGGCGGCAGTTGCCAGATGCCCTGGCTGAAGCTGATCGGGTCGATCTGGCCGGCGACGCAGCCCCCCGAGTTGCCGGGGTTGTCGGAAATGTAATAACCCTGGCCGGCACCCGCCCCGCCAAAGCCCAAATTGTGCTCGGCCGACACGCCCGGTGAGGTGGAGTTGAGCTCGAGGGCACGGTAAGAACAGGCGGACCCGGGCAGTGCCCCGATGAAGAACGACACCCCGTTCACAACTTGGGCCGCGGGCGAGGGCAGAGCCTGGCCCGGTGTGAAACTGCCGACGGTGCCGACGCTCAGGTCGAGCTTGGGCAGGCCGGGGTAACCGATCACGCCGTAGACGATGGCGTCGAGGCTGACGTCGAGCATTTCTAGTTCCGCCGGGTTGGGGTAGCCCGGGCACAGCCCGTACTCGCGCCCGTCAAGAACCAGTCTGCCGTCTTCCAGGGCGGTGGCGCCCGTCTGAGCCTTGGCCGACCACAGGCTCCAGGTATGTCCGTCCACGATGCCACTGGCCACCTCGGTCGCCGCCGCCTCCAACTTCGCCGGCGAGCCGCCCGAAGTGGCGGCATCGGTTGTGGGCGAGCAGTCCGAGGTGTCGTTGGGGACGCTCACCGAGCCGCCACCGCCACCGCCACCGCCATCGAAGTCGGACGGGAACTGCCCGGGCGGCAATTGCCAGATGCCCTGGCTCTCGGTGATGGGGACTATCTGGTTAGCCACGCAGGTGCCAAAGCCCAAGTTGTGCTCGGCGGACACGCCGGGCGAGGTGGTGTTGAGCTCGAGCGAGGGGTAGTCGCAGGCGGAGGCGGGCAGGGCGCCGATGAAGAACGAGACGCCCTGGACAACTTGGACCGAAGGCGAGGGCAGGGCCTTGCCCATGTCGAAGGTGCCGGCCGTGCTCTGGTAGAGACGGACCTTGGCGAGGCCCGGGTAGCCGACGACGCCGGCCACGATGCCGGTGGGGCCGATGTCGAGCAGTTGTAGTTCGGCCGGGTTGGGGTAGCCAGGGCACAGCCCGTAGGCACGCCCGTCGATGACCAGGCCGCCGTCCTCGATGCCGAGAGCACCGGACTGGCCCTTGGCCGACCACAGGCTCCAGGCCTGGCCGTCCACCGCCCCGCTGGCCACCTCGGTCCCGCTCGCCGTCAACGTGGACGCCGGGGCACCTGACGCGGACGGGTCAGTCGTCGGCGAGCAGTTAGAGGTGTCGTTGGGGACGCTCACCGAGCCCGCTCCCCCACCGCCACCGCCGAAGTTGGACGGGAACTGGCCCGGGGGCAGCTGCCAGATGCCCTGGCTCTCGGTGATGGGGACTATCTGGTTGGCCACGCAGGGGCCAAAGCCCAAGTTGTGCTCCGCCGAGACGCCCGGCGAGGTGGTGTTGAGAGTACCTCGAAACCGACCGCACCGGCGGCACCCGTTCGGTAACCGACGCCGAGTACCAGGAAGGTCACAAGTACCGGTTCTGGAGGCCCATGATTCACCCCGAGCCCGGCGCAGTTCGGCCCGGCCGCGACCACGGGAAGGCGGCATGACGGCCATGGACCTCGAATTCGAGTTCGCCTTCGTGGCGGAGAACGGCCAACTGCTGAGGGTTGGGAAGGGGCCGTCGGGCACGCGCATCGTCGCGCCCATCACCGGCGGCCCGGTGACCGGTGCTCGGGTCCACGGCACGCTGGCGCCGGGCAGCGGCGCCGACTGGCTGCTCATAGGCGCCGACGGGTCCGTGCGCCTCGACGTCCGGTTCCAGATCGTCACCGATGACGGCGCCTTTATCTACGTGAGCTACCCAGGCGTGGTGCAGCCAACAGACAAGCTCAAGGCAGCGATGATGTCACCCGACACCGCTTGGCCGGAGGAGACTTCGTACGACGACCAGTACTTCCGCGCTACACCGCGCCTCGAGACCGGCGACGAGCGGTACGCCTGGGTGAGCCAGACCGTCTTTGTCGCACGCGGGCGGCTCGCGTCGAACGGCGTCGGCTTCGAGGTGTACCGGGTCACCTGAGCGCCGGCCGTCACGTTGCCGGCGCGCTGGAGACCGCTCGGCGTCGGGGAACAATCTCCGGAGGACCGAGACCGAGGCGTGAGCACGTACCCCCCGGCGTGCTGGGGGCAGGGCCCACAGCTGTGTAGGGAGCGACCACCTATTGCCCAGCAGCCCGTCCCTAGCGTGCTCACCCTCGGGCCCGTCCGTACCGAGCCTGCGCCGCGGCGTCCAAGTCGAGCCGCTCACAGGTCTGCCTTATGGCGGTCGCCGGCTCTACTGCCAGCACCCTCCAGAGCGGTGCATGACGTCCACCACATCAAACCGTTAATAGTCATTGTTTACTGAAAAGAGGTCCTGTGATGCAGAGAAGCAAAGGCAGGTGCCACGTGAGGATGCCGTGCCCGACGTGCCCTTCGGGACCGGGACCGCAGCCCTCCACACGATCTGAAAGGCGAGGCTGAACATGACGACGCTCAAAAGTGATGTTGTGCGATGAAAGCGCTCCTGGGCGGGATGGGGCCCGACTGGGCCCTCGGCGAGGTGCCGGTGCCGGTACCCGCCCAGGGCCAGGTACTGGTGCGGGTGCGGGCGGCCGGGGTGAACCGCGCCGACCTGTTGATGCTGGAAGGGGCCTACAACCCAGAGGCCACCTGGCACACGGCCACCCTCGTTGCCGGCTTGGAGCTGGCCGGTGAGGTGGCGGCCGTGGGTGAGGACGTCTCTGGCGTAAAGGTAAGCGACCGGGTCATGGCGGCCACCCCGTTCGCCTTCGCGCAGTTCGCCCCTGTCGACTATCGCCATCTGGTCCCCGTGCTCGAGCCGACCTCGTGGACCGACGGCGCCGGAGCCGACGTGGTGCTCGACCACGTGGGCGGTGCTCCCTTTGGCGCGCTCCTCGCCGCCACGCGTCCTCGGGGGACGATCATCAACATCGGGCGCCTCGCCGGCCGGACGGCAACGGTCGACCTCGACCTGCTGGCCTTCAGGCGACTGCGGGTGCTGGGGACGACCTTTAGCATTCGCAGCGACGAGGAGCGAGGTGAGGTCGCCGCCGCCGTCAAAGCCGAGGTTGTCCCAGCGGTCGCCGCCGGGCGGATCCGGCCGGTGGTCGACCGGGTCATCCCCTTCGCTGACGCCCCGAAGGCGGCCGAGCTCATGCGCGCCAACGCGGTGACGGGCAAGATCGTCCTCGACCTCGCCGGTGTCGAATAAGGAACCCTGTGGCCGCCCCTGTCGTGTTCCCCGACTATGCCCGGCTGGTGTTCGCAGCCGACCCCAGCCATCCCAGTTTCGAGGAGAAGTACCTGGCCGGGCTAAGGTAGGACATGAAGAAAACCCTCACCGCGGCGGCAGCGCTTCTAGGCGCCCTGACCGCTCTGTCCATTCCTGCTGCGGCGTTTGCTTCGACACCGGCGACGCCCGCAGGTGTCATTCATGTCTACGTGACCGATAGCTCGACGCAGGGCAACGATCACAAGATCCTGATCACCGGCGCATTCAGCGATCACGGCACCGGCAACCAGGCGACGTTCTACTTGACCAAGGGCTGGATCTATCTCAACCTCGCTGGGGTTCAGAAGATCGTCAACAGCCCGAGGTTCGGCTCCCTCAACGCCGCTAGCTGCTCGTACTGGGGCAGCACGCCGATTACCGTGCCCATCGTCAAGGGCACCGGCGCCTACACGGGCATCAAGGGCACCTTCACGGGCACCCTGACCATTGCCGAGCAAGGCTCGCTCCTTGCCAACGGCAAGTGCAACATGGCTAACAACGCTCCCAGCGTGGCGAGCGCCTTCCAGGTGTCGGCGTCAGCCAACGTCAGCTTCTAGTACTACTCGGGGGACCCAAGTCGGGATGTTGTGACAAGTTTCTATCAGCCGAACCAAGGCGCGCGTTTATGACGTAATCGTTGATGTTTTTGTCGATGACATCCAGGGCGCGGCGGAGGAGCGTTCCTTCACGGTCCCCCGTTGGCCTCGCCCCTCGCCGACCAGTCCGCGCCCATAATTAGTCTTAATGCGTCGGCGGTAAGGATCCGCAATAACCCAATAAGGATGGCCATGCTCGGCGTTCGGCGTGCCAGCAGTACGGTCTACGAATGCAGAGCTCCAAAACATCTCGTTATGAAGGGCCACACCTCTAGATCTCCCGTTGGCTGGGCGCTCTCCCGAGGCGTAAGCTGTTGGTTGACACGTAAAGGTGTCCCCGGCGCCGGTGGAACGGCCCGGGGACTGGCCCAGGAGGTATCAGCTCCATGGACGATTCAAAGGCTACCGCCCTAGCCGTTCGGCTCGACAGTGCCGACACAGAGTCGCTTCGCAGCGCTAACCCATCCGCATTATCTGCCCAAGATGTGGCTGACGCCCTGGCCGGTATCGAGGCCACCTACCGCCGGTCCGACGTCGCTGATGTGTGCGTGGCTGACGGCTTCGGCGTGAAGGTCACCGTCTCCCGTGGCGCCCTTGAGGTGTCCGACGGCATCGGCCAGTACCGGCGCGCCCGACGCTACGACCGGGCCACTCACGGACTGCGCCGGGTCGTGCTCGTGCAGCCCGCGGGCTTGGCCACTTTCGAGGCCAGCGCTGGTGTCAGGGCCTAGGAATCGGCGTCTTCGTGCTCGGCTCCGACGGCCTACCGACCCTCGCCAGCACCCCGAGGGTCGATGGAGGAGGGAGACCTTGACGGCGGCGACGGCGTTGACCAACCCGTCGGACGTTCAAGTTCAGACGTCTGGACATCTTGGCCTACGCCACGAGCTCTGAGTGGTGCATTCGGACCTGGTAGGTCACCGGGACGTTGGTCCCCGGGAACGTCGCACCGAGGGCATTGAGGTCATCGAC
>JBEKNX010000125.1:0-10904 GCA_049522375.1 Acidimicrobiales bacterium
CGAGAGCGAGGCGAAGCGACAGTGGTAGCCGGCGCGACAGAGCGGGGGAGACAACGTGCCTCGAAAGCCGGCCGCGAGCGCCGGCTCAGGCCGCCCATCCGCTCGAGGATCGCCGCCGGTGGCGCTCTCGTAGTCTTCGCGGCCACGCTTGTCGTTCTTGCCGTGTTCACCCTCCGGGACCTGCCCTACGTGCTGGCCGCGGTGCTGGCCGGCGCTCTTGCCATATCGGTTTCGTGGATCGCGGCCACCAACCGCCGGCACCGCTGGTGGGCCATACCGGCGAACTTCCTCCTGGTTGCCGGCGCGGTCGCCAGCCTTGTTGCCGCGGGGCGGGGCGCCCTGGCCGTGCTCCTCGTGGTCTTCGGCATTGCCCTCGCCTCGGGGCTCGGCACTGTGGCGTTTCGTTGGGAGGTCCACCATGCCATCGCCCAGCGTTGGCGGGTCGTGCCGCCCGCCAAGCGTGGCGTCGTGCTCATGAACCCCCGGTCAGGCGATGGCAAGGTGGCGAGGCTGGGTCTGGCCGACGAAGCCCGTCGTCGCGGGATTGAACCAGTGGTGCTCGGCCCGGGCGACGACCTGCGGGCGCTGGCCGAGAGCGCGGCGGCCCGGGGGGCTGACGTCTTGGGCATGGCGGGTGGCGACGGCTCACAGGCCGCGGTAGCAGCCGTGGCCGCCGCCCACGGCCTTGCCTTTGTCTGCGTACCGGTGGGCACGCGAAATCACCTGGCCCTCGACCTCGGCGCCGACCGCGGAGATCCCGTTCGGGCGCTCGATGCCTTCGGCCCGGCCCGCGAGACCACCATTGACCTCGCAGAGGTCAATGGTGAGGTCTTTGTCAACAACGTGTCGCTCGGCCTGTACGCCCGGGTCATCGCCTCCGACCAGTACCGCCAAGCCAAGCGCCGGACTGTGGCCGAGACGCTGCCGGACCTGCTGGGACCAGGCGCAGAACCGTTTGGGTTCAGCGTCGAAAGCCCAGACGGGCCAGTTGCGCACCCGCAGCTTGTTCAAGTTTCGAACAACCCCTACACGCTGTCGAGCATCATTGGATTCGGCTCGCGTGCGCGATTGGACACCGGAGCGCTGGGCGTGGCGGCCCTTAGCATCAATCGCACCTCCGACGTCAGCCGCCTCGTTGCGCTGGAGGTCGCCGGCCATCCCGAGCGCTACCCGGGCTTTCGCCAGTGGGCCGCCACCGAGCTCGTGGTCGGGGGGTCGTCCCCGCTCGCGGCCGCCGCGGACGGTGAGGCGCGCACCTGGGAACCCCCACTTCGTTTCGTGGCCCGACCGGGGGCGCTCCGAGTTCGCGTTGCTGCTGGAGCGCCTGGCGCCTCGGCGGCCATGCTCCACGCCCCTTTGGGCGTGTCGACTCTGGCCGGTCTGGCCTGCGTGGTCTGCGGCCGGCCGAGCGGGATCGTGGCCAAATGACAAGGTAGGCAAGAAACCTGAGACTGGAGAGGGCGCCACATCCGGCCCCCCAGAGGTGGGCTACGAACTCGCGTGGTGGGGCCGGGAGCCTCTCGGTCACATGATGGCCAGAAGGGACCGTGAGAAAGGAAACGTGATGCACAAGCCGGACCACTTGCTGGAGTTCGAAGTGAGGGAAGAGTTCGAGTGGGATCCCAAGCTCGACGACAGCCGCATCATCGTAAAGGCTGAGGACGGCGTGATCAGCTTGAGCGGGGCAAAGGCCCTGGCGCGCAAAGCCACCCTCGCCGGCTCGCGGGGTCCACGATGGCCTCAAGCGAGCGGCCTGGGGGTTCGGGGACGTCGTCGGCCGGCGGGCCAGGGGCCGTGACGGGGCCCAGCGGCGGCCCTGAGCCGGGCGGCGCGGCGGGGGACCGCGTAACACGAGAGAGAGCGGGACCGGCCCAGGTGGCAGGGGCGGGGCACAAGGCCAAAAACCTGGTGCTACGGGTTGCGGTCGTTGTCGTGGCGGGACTGGCGCTTTACGTGCTCCTGCCCAGCCTCACTGTCGTCCTGGGGGCGTGGCCGCGCCTTTGGACGTTGAACCTGGTCTGGCTGGCGCCCGCAGTTGTGGCGGAGGCAGCCAGCTTCACGTGCACATTTGCTTTGCAACGACTTGTCCTGCGGACCAAAGCGTGGTTCGCGGTCGCTACGGCGGGCATCACCGGCAACGCCGTCACCAACGTGCTCCCCGGCGGCGACGCGGCAGGAGCGGGTGTCCAGTTCCGAATGCTTGCCACGGCCGGGATCGCCGCCGGCACGGCTGTGGGCGGTCTAACGGCGTCGTCCATGCTGGGCGTCGGGGGTCTGCTGACGCTCCCACTCTTCTCCCTACCGGCGGTGCTTGGCGGTTCTGGAGCCAGTTCGGGGCTGGTGCACGCCGCGCTGGTCGGCCTCGTCGGCTTTTTTCTGTTCGCGATCTGCAGTCTCGTCGTCATCGCCACAAACCGGCCCTTGGCCATATTCGGCCGGCTCGTGCAGTCGCTTTGGAACCACATTGCCCGTTATCGGGCCCCGGTCACCGGGTTGGACACCCGCCTACTCGACCAGCGCAACGCCGTGCGTTCTGCGTTGGGCCAAAAGTGGTGGCAGGCCATCCTCCTCGTCGCCGGCCGCCTGGCTCTTGACTACCTCTGTTTGCTCGGCGCACTGCGCGCCACCGGTGCCGATCCCCGCCCCGCACTGGTGCTTCTGGCCTACTCGACTGCCAACGTCCTGGCCCTGGTCCCGGTCACCCCAGGCGGGCTTGGCATTGTGGAGGCCAGCCTCAGCGGTATGCTCGTGCTCGCCGGCGTCGGCGCCAAAGACGCTCTCGTGGCGACCCTGGCTTACAGGTTGGCGTCTTACTGGCTCCCGCTTCTCAGCGGGCCTGTTGCTTATCTGCTGTTCCGCCACCGCTACGGGCGGGTCAAGTAGGGCGGGCCCAAGCCCCCCAGCGTAATGTCGTCGCCAAATAAACCGACCTTGCCTGAGCTCACGGCCCCGCCGGGCGGCGAGGAACGGTCTCGGGGGACTGAACAGAATAGCCGGGCTCGTCCGTCGCTGTGGCCCGCCAGAGCTCACGGACCAGCACCTGGATGGCACCGGTGATGGGGATCGCCAGCAAAGCCGCTACGAAGCCGCCGGGAACGCCGCCGAGCCAGGCCCCGAGGTCCGCCCCGACGAAAACCGCCACCATTACGAGAAGTGGGTTGACCTTCACGGTGCGGCTCATGATGACCGGGTTCAGTACGTGGTTCTCCAACTGGGTGTAGGCGAGGAAGACAACAGCTGTAGCCACCCCCGCGGAAGGGGAATGACCGACGGCGAACAGGACCGTGGGTATGCCGGCCATGGCCCCGCCGACCACCGGGAGGCAGTCGACGAGAGCAACCCAGAGCGCCCACACAAGAGCGAACGGGACGGAAAGCAACGTTAGGGTGACAAAGACGATGAGGCCGGCGATGAGCGAGGTGAGCAGGTCCCCCAGCACATAACCGAACACGGACCGGCTCACTTCGCCACCTATCCTCACGTACCGCTCGGCCCGCTGAGGAGACATCAGGCTGAGGAGCCCTGTGCGCATCTGTGGTGCTTCCAAAAGAAGAAGAACGACGAAGACAAAAGTGGAAGTGAGGGCCACCAGGACCGAAACGGCGCCCTTTCCGAGGGCGAAGGCGGGCTTGCCCAGCTTCTCGGCCAGGCTGACAAGCTTGGGCGAGTTTTTCTGCACCCAGTCCTGGAGGTGGTACTGGCGCACCAGCTGGCCGAGCCAACCCGTGTTGTGGGCCGCCCTGTTGACGTAGGCGGGCAGGTTGTCGGCGAGATGGGTCACCCCATTGACGAGCGGGTAACCGAACCCCACGGCCAGGCCCGCTATAGCCACCAGCCCCCAGAAAGTCACGATGCCGACGGCGAGGCCGCGCCTACGGAGCTTCCAGTGCTGCAAGGCCACCACGGCTGGGTTCATGACCAGGGCGACGAACCCACCGACGAGCATGAGCATCACGACATCGCGCAGTCGGTAGAGAAGCTTGCCGCCGAGATAGACGACGACCACGAGCGCCAGGGTGACGACGACCGTCCGCAGCGGGACTTGATTGGACTCGGCGGACCGGAGGATCCGGGCTCGCCTGTTTTGCGTGGGCGATGTCTTGTCTTCGGGCATCTCAAGCGGGGGTCATCATTGGTCTCGCCGGAAGGATCCCGTCACGCGACTTGGTCGCAGCGTGGCCAAAGGGCGCGGCGTAACAAGAAACCGTCTCGTTCATTTTTGCCAGGCGCAGATGTGGGCCATTGGCCGACCACAGGCGCGCTCAAGACGCACGGCTCTCATGTCGCTGCCCCCAAAAGGTGGGGTTTTAGCGTTAGGCCAGGCCAAAGCCATTGGGCTCAGCTCGCCTTCAGTGCCTCGTAGTGCTCGCCGAGAAGCCGGGCGACTTCGACCCGGGAACTAACTCCGAGCTTGCGATAGACGCTGCGAAGGTGGTAGTCGACGGTGTGGTGGGACATAATCATCCGCTTTGCTGTTTGTTTGTTGGTCAGGCCTTGGGCCACGAGATCGGCGACGGTGCGCTCGGCGTCGGTCAGTTCGGCCCACCCAGTCAGCAGGTAAGGGTCCAGCGGCACTATGGCCCCCTTGTCCCTCAGTCCTGTTGCCGTCGGGCCACCTGTCCGGTCGCGCTTGGGGTCGTCCAAGGACAGATGTAGTACGGCCCCGACCAGGTGGTCCTGGTGGGCCACCGGCTCACAGCGGGCGGCGACGCTTACGCCGTTGCTCAGGACCACCTTCGTAGATGAACCCGAGGAGCTGTTTAGGACGTTACCTGCCCAGTCCCACAGGATGCGCCGGTCGGCAGATTGGAGCAGTTCGGATGCACTTACGTTGGCCATTATGGTGCGGTCGGTCATGGCCACCAGAGGCCCCCTCGTCCGATCCCGGGCCCGGAGGAAGGCTTCCAGTACCAGTCGGTCAGTCTCTGAGGACTGTACGGGCCCAGAGTCTTTTTGCGAGCCCGCCGGGTTGCCCGTCGCCCTGGCGAGAGCTTGCCTGGCGTCGCCTAGCCCGACGATCGTCTGATCCAGTGGTCCTGGCGCCGTCTGGTCGAGTGGTTTTGGGGAACCGATGTCTCCTAACATGAGCTTCTTTCTCCTGGTCGTTCGATTTCGCTCAGTCGACCGGTGTAGCTGGTAGGCCAGGCCCCGGGGGTTTGGTCCTCGTGGGCATACCCATAGATGTAGGGCGAGAGAGGGTGAACACACATCACCCCAACCGGGTGACTTCGTTGAGCTTCACCCCCCACGCGACCGTTACGGGCGGCGACGTCTTGGTCCAGGCACTGTCAACGCGACTCGCTCCCCCACGGGCAGAGACGCGTCCGATGCCAGGGCAACGCAGCCGACTGGGTCTTTACATTGTGATGAGCCGGTTCACGACCGTAGGCACCTTTGTCGCGAGCTCGGGCCCCGCGAGCTCATGTTCTTGGGCCGCCCGCCCCACCGGGCGAGCCGGTCCCTGGTCGGCGCGGTTGCGGGCGCAATCACCCGGTGAGGGTGATGGCCGCTCACCCCGCCGGCCGCCAAGATGAAACCCAGACGTTCGCCCCGAACGCCGGAGCGGCCCAAGGTTACGCTCATCGAACAGAAAGAGGATGGTCCTTGTGACCCAACGTGCCAACTCGTCGCCCCCGGGCGACAAACCCGTCGCAACCGCCCCGCCGCCGCCGCCGTCCTGGCGGAACTGGCTGTGGGCGATACCTTTTGCGGTGTTCTGCCTATTGTTCTTCTTCCTCCCCGGCACTCAGCTGAGCTCGCCGGTCAGCCTCACTTACTCGCAGTTCACGAAGGACGTGGCCGCCAAACAGGTCCAGACGGTCACCATCTCCTCAGACGGCAGCGCGTCCGGCACGTTTAGGAACGGTCACGATTTCACGACCGTGGTCCCAGTCGAGCTGGCCGGGCCAAGCCTGCTCACCGAGCTCCAAAAAGACGGTGTGCAGCTGACCGCCACCACCCCGGGCCCGTCGTTCGGCTCCCAGGTGCTCACCTGGGTCATCTTGCTGTTGCCCTTCCTCATAACCGCTTACATCTGGCGCCGGCTTTCCAAACAGGGCTCCAGCCAGCTCCAGGGAGCGTTCGGGGTGGGCAAGTCGCCGGCCAAGGTCTTCGACGCCGACCGCCCGAAGACGACCTTCGCCGACGTCGCCGGCTACGAGGGGGCCAAGGCGGAGGTGGCCGAAGTGGTCGAGTTCTTAAAGCGGCCCGAGCGCTACCGCCGGGCCGGAGCGGTGGCGCCCAAGGGCGTGTTGATGGTGGGCCCGCCCGGGACAGGCAAGACCCTGTTGGCCCGGGCCGTGGCCGGCGAGGCCGGGGTGACTTTTTTGTCCGTCACCGGCTCGAGCTTTGTGGAGATGTTCGTGGGTGTGGGCGCGTCGCGGGTGCGGGACCTGTTCGCCCAAGCCCACAAGAACGCGCCGGCCATCGTGTTCGTCGACGAGATCGACGCCATCGGCCAGCGCCGAGGCGGGACGGGCGCCGTGTCCAACGACGAGCGGGAACAGACCCTCAACCAGTTGCTGGCCGAAATGGACGGCTTTGACATGTCCGAGGGGGTCGTCGTGCTGGCCGCCACCAACCGGCCCGAGGTCTTGGACCCGGCCCTGCTGCGGCCGGGGCGCTTTGACCGCCAGGTCACTATCCCGCTGCCGAACCTGGTGGACCGCCTCGCCATCTTGAAGGTGCACTGCCAGACAAAGAAGCTCGACTCCGGCGTCGACCTGGGGGCGGTGGCCCGGGGCACCCCCGGCTTTTCGGGTGCCGACCTCGCCAACCTGGTCAACGAGGCGGCCATCGCCGCCGCCCGGGCCGACCGGGAGGTCATCTTGGCCTCGGACTTCGACGAGGCCCGGGACCGCATCGTCCTCGGCCGGCGCGAGGGCTCCAACGTGCTGCTCCCCGACGAGAAGCACGCAGTGGCCGTGCACGAGGCGGGCCACGCCCTGGTGGCTGCGCTCAGCGCCAAGGCCGACCCGGTGGCCAAGGTGACGATCCTGCCCGCGGGCCAGGCCCTGGGGGTCACCGAACAGCTCCCGCTGGACGAGCGCCACCTTTACGGCGAGGACTACCTGCACGACAGCCTGGCCGTGCGCCTGGGCGGGCGGGCGGCAGAGCTGGTCGAGCTCGGGCAGGGCTCCACCGGGGCCTCCAACGACCTGGCCGGGGCCACGGACCTCGCCGTCCGGATGGTGCGCGAGTTCGGGCTGTCCAAGGAGGTCGGCCCCATCGGCTACCCCGAAGGCGGCTCGGTCTTCCTCGGTGGTGGTGGCCCGGGCCTGTCGAGCCGGCCGTACGCCGAACAGACCCAGGCCCGCATCGATGCCGAAGTGCAGGCTCTGCTCGTACAGGCCGAGCACCGGGCGGTCGAGTTGTTGACGAACAACCGCACCAAGTTGCGCCAGTTGGTCGACCTCCTCGTGGCCCAAGAGACAGTCGATGGCGCCCAGGTGTACGCCATCGCCGGGGTGGCCGAACCGTCAAGGACCGACGTTGGGACGACGGTGGCGCCCCAGCGGGCGGCCGTCACGACCGCCGCCCTGGAAGAGGGCTCCTCGACCCCGGCCGCCATAGGCGTGCCGTGATGCCCGCGTTGGAGCTCACCTGCATTTGCCGGGTGGCCGCGGGCGCCCTCGTGTGGCACCGTGACCCGCCCGGCCGGGCATTGGTTAGCGAGAAAGGAACATGATGCACAAGCCGGACCACATGCTGCAGGCTCAAGTAAGGACGGAGCTTGAATGGGATCCCAAGCTCTTTGATAGCCGGGTCGTGGTGAAGGCCCATGACGGGTCGGTCATCTTGAGCGGGGCGGTCGACACCCTGGCCGAAGCACAGCTGGCCTCAGAGGACGCAGCGTGCGTCGTCGGGGTCAAGGCCGTCGACAACCAACTGCTGGTCGGTCCCACTGGAGGCCTGACCACCGACCTTCTCATAACCGCGGACTGCGTGGCCGCCCTCAACGCCGAAAGGCCGGTGCCCCACGGGGCGGTCAACGCGGTAGTGAAGGAAGGCTGGGTCACCTTGACCGGCGAGGTCCACCGCCACTTCCAACGCCAGGCCGCCCGGCACGCCGTCGCACGCGTGCCCGGAGTAGTGGGCGTCAACAACCAGGTCACCCTGACAGACGAGCCTATGCCCCCTGAGGTGGCCGACCGTATAGACAAAACGCCGTGATAGTTGGCTTTATAAGCGTTCTTGGCTGCCTCGATCGTTTAGAGCAACCGCTTAGCTTAGGAAGGAATATCAAATGAAGAAGCCCAACAAGATCCTGGAGAGCGACGTCCTGGACCTGCTCGACTGGGACCTCCTCCTCGGGTCGTCCAGGATCCACGCGAAGGCCGAGGACGGGGTTGTCACCCTCACCGGCGTCGTCTACACCTACGAGGAGCTCCTGCTCGCCGAGGACGACGCCCGGAACGTGAGCGGGGTCAAGGAGGTCCACAACAAGCTCCTGGTCGGCCCTCTCGGTGAGGCGGTCGCCGATACGTATATTGCGGCCGCCTGTACCGCGGCGCTCGAGGCAACCAGGGCGGTCCCGAAGGGCTCGGTGAGCGTGCAGGTCAACCACGGATGGGTCACCCTGTCCGGCCGAGTCCGGAACCACTTCCAGCGCATGGCGGCCAAGCTCGCCGTGCGCCCCGTACATGGAGTTTGGGGCATTACTGATGAAGTCGTCATCAGCACCGACCTCATCCCCGGCGATGTTGCCGACCGCGTCAACAAGGCGTTGAAGCGCAGTGCCCTGCTCGAGGACGCGTCTGTCGCCGCCTCCAACGTCGGGAGCACTATCTACCTGGACGGCACGGTGGGTTGTTACGCGGCCAAGAGGAAGGCCGAGGCCGCGGCGTGGAACGCGCCCGGTGTGACCAACGTGGTCGACCGGACAACGATCATCGTCTGAGCCAGGTGGGGCGGCGACACCCCTGGACAAGGCCACCGCCCTTACCCTTGGCGGCCGAGGCCGCGGTTGGGTAGGGCGCTGTGGCTGAGCTGGAGGCGACCCCAGAGATGCGGGCGAGCGAAGTCGTGGCGTGGCCGTAGCGTTCTCCACCTACGTCCTCAATGTCGAGCGACCTCGCCTATATTCCGTGCCCGGGTGACCCATGATTGCTTCGTCTTGCGCTGTGAGACGAGCCGTCTCCAGGTGAGCACGCCAACGCCGGTGGCGACGAGCCCCGGCACTGAAAAGGGCCCCAGCATTGGGCTTGTCCGCCTGGACATGAGCTGAGCGCCGGCCATGACCGACGCCGCGGTGACGAGCCCATCGACGAGACGGTCTATCGCTTGGTCGGCGTCATGTAGCCGGAAGTCGACGCCCACATTTCCCGTCCGGGCCTGGTCCAGGACCGCCTGTAGCTGGTCGGGCCGAGAATGCCCGGGCCGGGTGGTCAATTGGCAGTGGGGTCGCGGTGGTTGAACACGAGGTGAACGGTGACCTGTGCCGCGGGGGCGATCATGCGCAGCGGGCCCCTGGTCATCCCGAACGCGGTGCGGTCCACTTCCAAGGTCGTTTCGACAGTCGCCTGGCGGTCGTCGTCGGAAAGTGTGACAGTGGCGTCGAAATCTACCGGCTGGGTGTGACCGGCGATGGTCATATGGCCTCGACCGGTAGCGGCGCCGGGGCTGCTCAGGCGCACCGTGCCCACCCGGACCTCCATGCGAGGGTGGCGCCCGGCGTCGAAGAACTCGCTCGAGCGCAGGTGCTGGTCGCGTGTTTTCTGGTTGGTGTCGACAGACGCGGCGCCGATCACCAACGAAGCGGTTACCGTCCCATCGCTGCCAACCTCGGCCGCACCGTCCAGGCGGCTGAAGTGGCCGCGCACGGTCATCAGCCCCCAGAAAGTCTTCACGGCGAACTCCACTCGCGATCCTTCGCCCTCCAAGGCCCAAGTACCCTCGGCGGCCTTGTCCTGGACCAACTGGGCCTGGTCGTTGACGGCTTGTAGCGAACTGACCATTTCGTGTGCTTCCTCTCAGTGAGTGGGGGCGCCATCATGGCGTCCTGTTACTCATGTACAACATATTATCGCTTGTAACTATTCCGTCAGACATCATGTCCCGGGGCCCGGTTATGGGCGTACACTGGGACAATGGCAAGGCCGCCTGCTTCCGCGACCGTCGTGGAGTGCCCCAATCGCGATGTGCTCGAGCAGGCCGTGCGGTTCTCCAAGGCCATACTCCGCTGGGTTGACGCCGGCCCCGAGCACGCCTTGTCCTACCCGCGTCTTCGGGTACTGGAGCTTTTGCACTGCAATGGCCCTTCGCGCATGCGGGACCTCGCCGATGAAGCCGGCCTCCTGGCGCGCAACCTCACGAGCGTTGCCGACGCCCTGGAAGCCGAAGGGCTGGTGCAGCGCGTACCCCATCCCGTCGACCGACGGGCCACGCTCTTGGAGCTCACACCGGACGGACGGGCTGCCATCGAGAATGACCTCGCCCCCCGCCTGCTGGCCATGTCCCGCCTCTTCGACGTGCTGTCGCCAGCCGAGAAGTCGGAGTTGACTGCGGCGCT
Organism: Acidimicrobiales bacterium; assembly: GCA_049522375.1. GTDB lineage: Bacteria > Actinomycetota > Acidimicrobiia > Acidimicrobiales > Palsa-688 > Fen-671. The sequence continues at coordinate 10,511 of JBEKNX010000125.1, forward strand.
TGGCACTCTTTCGACCGCCATGGAGGCAGACGGCGGCGGATAGCGGTCTTCGGTCTGACGGGCGACATTGACCTAGGTGGAATCGAAGGGCACGCCCAGCAATTGCGCTCTGAGCAGCGATGATACGCAGGTGCTTCCAAGCTGGTCATGCTGGCCCGATTACCGTCGCCGGAGCTCACGCCTTCGGCGTGGAGAAACCAAGCTCTGAAGTGTCGTCTACGGTTCTTGGAGGCGTCTGCTTGCGTTCTAACCACGATGTCATGATGTGGTCGTACATCGCGTCGGAGGCCGCGTCCGCGTCACGTCGGGCCAAATGCTCGTAGATGGCAACGTGGCCGGCGTGCGAACGCTCGATGTCGATTTCGCGCTCGGGACCTTTGTAGGTGCTATTGAG
>JBEKNX010000126.1:0-13323 GCA_049522375.1 Acidimicrobiales bacterium
TGCATGGCATGCAAGAGGTAGCCGGTTCGATCCCGGTCGCCTCCACCGGAACGGTCCTGATCAGCTTGTATACGCGCAGGCTGCCGGGAGTCTGGGTGGCGGGGTATGCAAGAGGTAACTGGTAGGAACCGACCGTCTCCACCGAAAAAGCCCTGCCCCGAATTGGGCTCCGACGGGAGCCGGCTGAAGGCAGGGCGGCAGTTGGCAGCCAAAGTGGCAGCCACGGAGAGACTGGATTTGCAGCCAGAAGTCGGTGCCAATTTCAATGAAATGGTTATTAGCTCGGTCCGGTCGGAGTACCGCTAAAAGCGCCGAGAGCCGGTCGACCTTGGCTTTTTGGGAGGGTCGCAATCGAAGGTAACCGGCCGCAATGCCGGCGTCCTGCAGCTGCCGCCTCGCCGTACGGTGCGAGCTTTCTCGGCCGTCGCCCTGACGAGACCCTCAGCTGCCTGGTGAGGGGCCAGGGGAGTTACCGTGCTCGCTCACGAGCGCTCGAAGCTCGGCCGCGTCCCGGTCGAGGGCGGCGGCGAGGGTAGGAGCGCTTCCGGCTGGAAGGTCCGGGGTAACGAAGGCACCCTGGCGGAGCAAATCGGCCGTGGCCTCCATCAAGCGAGCCGCCCGGGCCAGCGCCGCCTGGGGGAGCAGGACGGGGCCGACGCCTGGTTCAGGCCGTTCGTACAGGACCTGGCCGACCAGAGAGATCAGGTCCAGCGTCCCGTTGGTACCCACGGCGTCGGCGTTGACAGCCCTCACGTGGCCGGCTTCGGCCAGGGCGGCGACCGTTCGGCCCAGCGTGCCGAGGGGGACGGGGATGGTGCGGGGCTGGCCGTGGAGGTCGGCCCCGGGCTGTTCGACGGCGAGCTCCAGCGCCGCTTGGCGGGCGAGGTCGCGCAAGCTTTCGTCGTCCACGTAGCGCCGGGCCGACTGCTCAGTGATGCCGAGCCCCGTGGCCACGGAGGCCAGGCGCTGGCGGACCAGCTCGGTTACCTGGGGCGGCGCTACGACGAGGTCGAAACTACTGAGCTCGTTCAGCACGACCTCGGTGCTGTGGTCCATCCAGGTACGCCGGCGGGGCTCAAGGAAATCGAAGACGCCGTCCCAGCGACGCTGGACCTTTTTGGTCGGGGCATGGTTGGCCTCGAAGGCCACGACGCCCTCCAGCTCTTCGAAGTCCTCCTCCGGGCCCGATAGCTCCACGCCGCCGGGCCCCAGCCGTGCGCTGTAGAGCACGCGCTCGCATTGGCGGTCCATGTAGAGCTCGTCGAGCAGCAGTTGGTAGGCAGTCTCGGGCAGCACCACGCTGACGAACGCGTCGTCCTCGTCAGGTCGGGCCACGCCCGACAGGTCGGGGGGTAGGCCCTGCCAACCCTCGATCGAACCCGCTTCTCCGCACGCCGGGCACTCCCAGCAGATCCGAGGGGGCTCGTCCTGGGTACCGACGACCAGGCGTCCGGGGCAGGCGATGCGGCCCGGGCGCCGCCGGCAAGGGAGCGCGGTGGCGTGGGGCCCTCGGCCCGCGGTGGCTGTGGCCGCGCTGACGATGCGGTAGAGGTAGCGGACCAGTCGTAAGGCCGGGGCCGGAGCGTCGGGGTCGAGCTCGACGCCCTTGAGGTGGCGGAGGTCGGTGACATAGAACACGTGCCGAACGTTATTTGGTTGGCGACCATCCCACAGGGACGGAGTCGGCCGGAGGCCGGTGCTTTTCGCCAGAATGGCGCTGCCTGTCTTCATCTGGCCCTAAGGGCAAGTGAATGCTCACTCTTCCACGCTGATCAAGCTCCCACTCCCGGTCGGCCGGTCTCGGCCAGGCCAGGGTCGTGCCCAAACCGCGAAAGTGGTGGGCCCTCGGGAGCCGGGGGTCGGTTTTCGACTGTTGATAAGGGGTCATTGGTGGGCCCCGCCGACACGCAGGCCCTTGGACCTCAGTGCTCCTGCGCATCCCTAGCCTGCCGGAGAAGGTCGACCGCTCCGCCCATTCGCGTATCGCTCGACCACGGTACGCAGTATCTCTTCGACCGACCGTTCCGGCCCCTTTCGGCCAGTTCGGGCCGAGATCCTCACCACGGCCCGTAGTGAGGTCCTTGGGTCGAGTGACAACGTGGCCAGCGCGAAGTGGGAGGTGGCAAGGACAGCTCCGCGACTTCCATCAGCTCTCCTCCTAGTGTAGTGTCGCGCAAATAAGCCCTGATTGTGGTAGGCTTTGCCATGCGCCCAGCCACCGCCGCCCTGGTCCTGGAAGAGGGCCAACGTGACGTGCTCGAAGTCCTGGCCAGGTCGACCGCCGCCCCCCACCGCGAGGTCGTCCGGGCCCAAGCCCTGTTACTGGCCGGCGAAGGCCTGGCCAACACCGCCATCGCCGCACGAGTGGGTGTGGCACCCTCCAGCGTCGTGGCTTGGCGAGAACGCTTTGCCGCCGAGGGACTGGCCAAGTTCGCCCAGGTCCGCAAAGGGCGCGGACGGCGGCCAGAGATACCCCAGGAAAAGATCGACGAGATCGTCCGGCTGACCCAGGAGTCAAAGCCCGAGGGTGAGACGCACTGGAGCTGCCCAGGAGTCAAAGCCCGAGGGTGAGACGCACTGGAGCTGCCGCACCATGGCCAAGGCCACCGGCGTGAGCGCGGCGACCGTGCAACGGGTCTGGCATGCCCGGGGGTTGAAGCCCCACCTGGTGGAGAACTTCAAGCTCTCAAACGACAAGCGTTTCGAGGAGAAACTCGTCGACGTGGTCGGGCTCTACCTCGACCCCCCGGAAAAAGCGGTGGTCCTTTGTATCGACGAGAAGTCCCAGATCCAGGCCCTGGACCGCACCCAGCCGTCGTTGCCGATGAAGAAGGGGCGGGCAGGGACGATGACCCACGATTACAAGCGCAACGGCACCACGACGCTGTTCGCCGCCCTGGACGTGCTCTCGGGCGTTGTGATCGGCCAGTGCCTGCCCCGGCACACCAACAACGAGTTCGTGCACTTCTTGCGCAAGGTCGACAAAGAGGTGCCCAAAGGGGTCGCCGTGCATGTGATCTTGGACAACTACGGCACTCATGGCCATGACAACGTCGACGCCTGGCTGGCCAAGCACCCCCGTTTCCACTTCCATTTCACGCCCACCTCGAGCTCCTGGCTTAACCTCGTAGAACGTTGGTTCCGGGAGCTCACCGACAAAGCCATAAGACGAGGTGTGTTCCGCTCCGTGCCCGAGCTCATCGCCGCCATCGAGGCCTACCTGGCCGCCCACAATAACGACCCCAAGCCCTTCATCTGGACGGCGACCGCTGACGAGATCCTGGAGAAGGTCCGGCGAGGTCGTGTAGCCCTTGGTCGAATCACTGCCTAATAGTGAAACACTCCACTAGACGACTCAAGCGTAAATGTATTCGTTTAGTTCGTCTATTCCCATCGTCCTGCTTCCGCTGGCGTGGCCAAGGTCACTGCGAATCGCGAGATCGCCCGACTGGCTCGCCACGAACTGATCTGTACGCGCGCTCGTTGGGCCGCAATACCCTGGTTACCGCCAACTGGGCGTGGCCGCGCGCGAAAGAACTGCGCTCCATCCTTGTGCAGACGGTCGGGCTGCTTGGCCGCCTTGGGACGGCGCTAAGCACCCTCGTGTGCGTTCAGGAAGCGTTCGTCTTTGGATCGTGGGCCGCCAGTTACCTGGCAAAGCCCGGCCCGGTTCCGCGTGACATCGACGTCGTGGTGATCGGCGACGCTCCCTTGGCGACCTTGCGCCGGGCATGTAACCACGTCGAGCGGGAACTTCGCGTGGAAGTCAACCCCTGTCAACTTCGACAGCCAGCGCTGGACAGAGGACGGTCCTGAGCCCCCTGCTTTGTGGCGTGTCAGTTTTTGCGCATCGGCTGGGGGGACGCAACCGACGTCCTACGCCCGGTTCCCAAGAGCGCCGATGTTCGTGGAGGCGCCCGTCGGAGCGGTCAGGGCAGCCCGGCTTCGAGGTCGTCCCGACCGCCAGCAATACGGACCACTTCGATGTACAACTGATCGCCGGGGTCGCCGAGCCCAAGGCTCCGCCGTCCGAGGCCGAGGTCCAGGCTGCGGCCACCCGTCGACGCGGCTCGAGAATGGCGGCCCAACCCGTCCTACGCTGGAGAGGCAGGCGAGCGGTTCGAGGAGGACTGAATGCGCGCACCATGGGATAAGCCGTGGCACGTCGAGGAGGTTGACCCCGCCGTCCTCGAGTGGCTGGCGGTCGCGCACGCGCCTTACCGAGAGGCCTTAGAGATGGGCGTCGATATCATCAGTGACCCCCACGCTGAAGACGGTGAGGGGTACAACTGGACCGTGCTCAGCCGTGCTCGGGACGTAAACGACGTGGTTCCCGGCTCGACCGTGGTTATGGGAAGCGTGATCGGTAACTACCTAGCCAAGGTCGTCGCGTGGGACTTCGAGGTCAGCGATACCGACCCGATCGTGGTGCTCGACCTGCTGCCGGTCACCCCGAAATCGGTCGCGGACGCGCTCGCCCGTACCGGGTCGCCGGCGGCCTGAAACCTCAGCTCGGGTAGCTCACTGTCGAGCCTTGCGGTTGGGTTTGATGGGCTTGGCGGGCGGCGGCGATTGGTAGTCGGCGTCGCTGAGTTGTTCGGCCACGAGGCCGCGGACGCCGATGAGGCGGAGGTGGTCGAAGAAGGCGCTGAGCTCGTCGGCAGCCTTATCGACGCCGTCGCCGTGCTGGTCGAGTAGGGCGAGGAGCACCTGTTTGCGGCGTTGGCGTTCCTGGCGAGCGGGGCGGGGTTGACCGGTCAGGGCCTCCACGGTGTGGGCCGCGGCGGCGGGTTCGTCGATGCCCAACTGACGAAGGCGGTCGTAGATGGGTCGAGCTGGTCTTCTCGCCCGAAGACGACGCCGTACAGCTCGCTCACGTAATAGGAGGTGTGGTACAGCCGGCGGGTGTCCCGGGGTGGGGGGAGGAAAACCACACCACCGGGAGTTCCGGCAGGTCAGGGCGCCACATACTAGGCTCGGTGGCGGGTTCACCGTTTCCCCAATAGTCTTCGGCTCGGCTTGAAGTCCACCATCGTCCGAGCGCGGGCCAGGTGAACCCTCCTATGGTTGCATCCGTATTATCGATGATATGATCGAGAATGTGAGTCAAACGGCCCCCGCACTGGCGCCCTTGTTCCGGTCGCAGCAGCAGTTCCGCATCCTCGCAGAGCTGTTCGGGGACGGCGAGGAGATCTCCGTAGGGGAGCTAGCGAAGCGTGCCCACGTGGCGCAGGCCACGGCCAGTAGGGAGGTGGCCCGGCTGGCCTCCCACGGGTTAGTGCTAACCAGGAACCTTGGGCGTAACACGCTTGTGATCGCCAACTGGAAGCTCCCCTGGGCGAAGGAGCTCCGCTCCATCCTCGTGCAGACAGTCGGCATCTTGGGCCGACTGGGAGCGGCGCTGTCGGGGGTAAACGGTGTCGAGGAGGCGTTCGTGTTCGGTTCGTGGGCAGCACGGTACCTGGGCGAGCCCGGGCCGGCCCCGAGGGACGTCGATGTCTTAGTTGTGGGGGAAGCTCCGTTACGCTCGGTTCGGCACGCTTGTAACGAGGTGGAGCGCGAACTACGTGTTGACGTAAACCCCGTTGTCGTAGACCGTCGGCGCTGGTCCGAAGCGGAGCCCGAGCCCTTCGTCGTAGAAGTCAAGAGCCGGGCCCTGGTGCCCATACCCTTGGAGGGCCGTTGACCGATCCTGCCCGAGCGTGGCTGGCGGAGGCGTTGGCCACCAAGGACCTTGAGAAGGTCCAGGCCAACATGCCCGTTGCCGGGATCCGTATTGGGGATGCCCGGAACCATGTCCGGTCCGCCCGGACCCTGGCCGGCGATGACCCAGCCCTGGCCATCGCCGCCTGCCACGACGCCATCCGCAAGGCCGTCACGGCGCACATGCTCGCCGCCGGCCTCCGGCCACGAGGTGGCGAGGGGGCTCACCGGATCGTCCTTGCCTATGCCCGTCACGTGCTCACCAACGTCGTCACGGCAGCCGACCTAACTGAAGCCGAGGGTATCCGCCGCGACCGTGGCCTGGCTGAGTACGGTGACTACCCGTCCAGCCAGTTCAACGCTGACCACGTGAATGCGGCTGCAGATGTAGCCGAGCGGATAGTCAACGCGGTGGCCAGCGATCTAGCCCGCAAGGCCGAGAGGAAGCGTTCATAGGCCGCCCCTTCCTGCCACCGCAATTTGCTACGAAATTCGTCTTCAGAATTATCCTTCGCGTCGAGGGCGGGTTTGCACAACAATTTGTAGTTGTGGCAGCCAAGTTGGCAGCCACGGGGACGGACCGAGGCGGTTGACGGCGGTCGTGGACAAGACAAAAGTGCTGCTCACAGTGCGTGTACGGACAACCGCGAACAGTGCTGGGGCCGATGGCATGCAAGAGGTAGCCGGTTCGATCCCGGTCGCCTCCACCAACCGGCCGCGGAAACCCGCGCCACCCCGGCGGGGTGAACACGGAACCGGCGTTATCCGCTCCCTCACGGACTAGCGGCGAGCTGGCCCAGTGCCTATTTCGCACACAGCCAGGAGCGGGGCCCAGGCCCTCCAGCGACGGTGTTTCGTCTTTTCGACCGTTCACAGCGGAACGAGATCATCGAGTCCTCTCGCCGAGACAAGAGCCCTGACCCCGCTCAGGCCGGCAGGAAGGTTTGCGATAGCAACAGGGCGACCCCGTCGTTAGGGTTTATCGCCGTCGCTACGCCGGCGCCGGACAGCAGGTCCAGCGTGGCGGACGGCCACGCCACATGAACACCGCGGAAAACGAACGGGCGAGGGAACGGGCCCCATTCCGCTCCAACGAAACACAGCACGCCGGACACCGGCGGGCGGGACTGGCCCTGGGCGGTGCGGTCCAGGGCGGTGACGACCTGTTCCATCTGCCGGAGGACGCCTTCGGCAAGCTTGGACCGGAGGCGTCCCCCGACCTTCAGTCGCCACTCGGACCGGAGGAGCCCACCGGCGTTTACCTGCTGGACGCGGCCCGAGTACGCCCTGGCGTCGATCACCCAAACCCCAGAAGGGGCGACAACGAGATGGTCGATATTGGCCTTCGGGCCCGGGATCGCGCGGTCGTGTAGGACAAAGCGCCCTGGTCCCCCGGCAGCCCAGGCATCCAAACGTCTGCCCACCTTCTGCTCGCCACCGGGCCCGGCCGCCCAGGCTTGGATGTTCAGGGGAACGCCGTGGTGGGCCGATGGGTAAGGGCTGTCGCGACGCGACCAACCAGCGGGGTGGTCTCGCTTGGCCCGCTGGCGCCACGCCAATTCAGCGGCGACCGCGGCCTCCGCGCTGCCTCGATGGCGAGCGGAGCGCCGCTCGTACTCCTTTTGGGCGGAGGCCCCGGCCTGGCCTCCCCGACTGGAGAACGACGCGATCGAGACCTCGCCGTGGGCCTCGATCAGAGCCTCCTCCAACTGCGTCGGAGCGGAACAGCCAAGGCAGCGCACCCGGCGTCGGACCGGGTCGTACCAAGCCTGCGCTCCAGCCGGGAGCGCGCCGTTACAGACCTCACAGGTCCCCGAATAGCGGAGCCGCATGAGGCGGGGAGCATGGGTGTTGGGGGCACCGGTCATCCCTCCAGGGTTTCGACAGGCGGCGATCGCTCCTAAAATGCCCGGGTACACCAGTGGGGCGCTGCCGACAGGCGGGTAGCGGTCATAGGACGGTGACGACGCTCGGCCGATGACAACATCCCCGGCATCAATATCGTCGGCGGCACTTCGCGGTCCGAGGCGGTCAGTACGATCAGCGTCGGGGACGACTACCGCCTCGGTGAGCTGCTCACCCGGCGCCCGACGACCTGTTGGAGGTCTATCCCGTGACGACGGCCGTCGATAACGCCCGAAACGAGGCCGCGTGAGGGGCCCTTTCGGGCCCTATATTGAGCCAAGGGGCCGTGCGCGTTTCATAGAGCTTTAGGCTCGAAAAGGAGTGCACCGTGAAGGCATCGTTAGGGGACCGCATCGACATTCGCGGTCAGCACGTGGGCGAGGGGGGCCGTCAGGGCGAGATCGTCGAGGTACGAGGAGCCGACGGAGCGCCGCCGTACGTAGTGCGCTGGTCGGACGGGCACGAAGGGCTCCTCTTCCCCGGACCCGACGCGACCGTAGAGCACGTGGCAACCGGCCACGCACACCCGGCGGCCTGAGCCGCGCCGTCGGCCGCGTAAGTCGATTGGGTATAGGGACGGGTGGAACGCCGGTGAGGCGTGGTCGTCAAGGTCAACAACTTGGCCTTCCCAGACCTCCTTCGCCTGCTCCACAGGGTCCAGCCGCGAGGCTTCCGGCCCGGGCTCCGGGCGCGGTGCGGCTGGTTGTCCGGGGCTCATGTGGAACCGCTTCTTTTCCAAGGCCGGGCGTAGTTCGAAGCGCCGGCCATGTCGAGACGTGCGGCGTCCACTTCCCGGCTCCTGATCGTCGAACAGTAGCCCTTGCTGTCGCCGGTGGCTTCCATGATCTCGGCAAGCTTCACGGCCCCCAACCTGGGCCAGATGTGCTCACGGTAGAGCGCAGGGTCAACGTCCGAGCCGAAGGCCGCCACCCGCTCGCTGAGCGCTCGTTTGCAAGCGCCGAAGACCCTGCCCCTGCTCGGACCCGTCGTCGTGGCAAGCGGGTCAGATGACGTGGCAAGGGGCGGTTTGGCAGCTCCCGCGGGTCCAGTTTGTCAACGGATTTGTCAACGGAAGTCCACCGCGCCACCCTCTCAGGCCGCAACTAGATCACATAGCTGCCGCGTGGGCACCCCGTCTGACCTGCCCAAACGCTCAGGACAGCGTCAGACCAAACGAACGTGACCGGCGTTGAGGTGCTGGTGGGAGCAATCCCCCTCCGACACGACAGTCCTGGACGGCGACTAGCTGCCAGGTCACTCAAACATGCTTGAAACTGATTTACTCGACCTATGAGCCTTCCTTGGCCCCAACCTCCCGGTCACAACGTCCAGCCCCTCTCAGACGAGCACCTGCGGGTTATGGGCTCGATCGTGACGGCGCTCGGCCATCTCGACCTCGCTTTGCTCAGGACAGTCCGCGACCTGGTGCCGGGCGCCGACGGGCCGAGCGTGGAGGCGCTGCTCGCCGGCGACACCACCCCTCAGCTCGCCGCCAAGTTCGACCGTTTGGTGAAGCAGCACCATCCGGACGAGCCGATCTGTGCTCAGGTCGTCAGCTGGTGCGTGGCGGTCAACGAGGTCTGGGGGCGTTGGAACCAGGAAATCCATGCGTCGTGGGTGGGTGACCAGCCAGACGAGTCACTAAAAAGAGTCCGCTATACGAAGACGGCATATCGAGGCGGCCTACCAGTAGAGCAGACGGGTCTTGACGACCTCCGGCGCATCGCTGACGATGTCGCCGACCGGATGGCCGAGCTGAAAGCCATGGGGGCGAGGCTGAACCTCCGCGGCGACCAAGACCCATGAACCTGTAGGCAGTTCGCCTATTCGAGCCCTCGCCACCGGCGCCGGAGCGCGTGCGCGGCGGCCTTGGGGCGCCGGTCGCGCGTGAAGACCCCTTTCCGGTTGCCGTCTACCCGCATGACGGCCGGCGGGGTAGCGAAGTCTGCGAAGGCCCAGACTTGCTCGCCGACCACGGCGTCGACACGGTCGAAGACACGATGCGACATCGCCAACAGCTCCACCTGGTAGTCCTCGGTCCAAGGCGTTGCCAGGACACTGTGAAGGCCGGCTACGGTGTCTGCGCCGTACTCGGTGATGATGATGGGCTTGTCGTACTTGGTAGCCCATGCGTTCAGCTCGGCTTCGAGCGCCCGCTCGGCGGCCGCCAAGTCACCGGTGGCGACGTACCAGCCGTAGTACCGGTTGAGCATGATGACGTCGAAGAGGTCAGTGATGAGGTCCTTATCGGGCGGGGCGAGCATTACGTTGACAAAGCCGACCGGCCGGGAAGTGTCGAGCCGCCGGGCCTCGGCAGCCAGAGGCTCGAAGTAGGCCCGTGATGCCGGGGTGTCTGACTCGGGCTCGTTGGCGATGCTCCAGAGCACGACGCTGGGGTGGTTCTTGTCCCGGGCTATTAGCTCGCGCAACGCCTGGCGGTGGACTTCCCGAGTGGCGCCGTTGACCGTTTGGTCAGAGAAGGTGGTAAAACCCTGGCCGCCGAAGGTCCCACCTCCCAGCCCCATGTTGAGCCCCACTGCAGGGGCTTCGTCGATGACGACCACGCCGTGGCGGTCGGCGTAGTCGAGCACCTCTTCGGCATAGGGGTAGTGCGAGGTACGGAAGGAGTTGGCGCCGAGCCATTCCATGAGCGCGAAGTCGGCCACCATGAGAACGTCGTCGTAGCCCTTGCCCCTCAGCGCGCTGTCCTCGTGCTTGCCGAAGCCCTTGAAGCAGAAGGGCTCGCCGTTGATCAGGAAGCGCGTACCGGAAACCTCGACGGTGCGGATGCCCACAGGTAGCGAGTAAGAGTCGACCACCACGCCGCCACTGTCCCGCAACTCGACGGAGAACTCGTACATGTAGCCTTCGCCCGGCCGCCACGGATGGACGTCCTCCACGACGAGCTCGCCCGAACTGCCGGCGCCCCGGGCAACCTCCGTGCCTGCGGTGCCCCTCAGAGCTACCAGCATGGCCAGAGTGCCGGGGCCAGCCACCGCGACCTCGTAGCGGACGGTCCCGGTCTTGCCCGCCAGTTCTGCGACAACGGTGACGTCCTCGACATGCGAGCGCGGCGTGGTGTACAACCAGACCGGCCGGTGCAGCCCGGCATAGTTGAAGAAGTCGTGGAAGTAGCGCTGGCGGGGGCCGTCCGGAGTGTCCTCTACGTAGCCAGGAGGGAGCGACTGCCAGGTCAGCACATTGTTGACTACGACACTGACACGGTTGACCGCGCCGAGCTCCACCAGCGAGGTCACGTCGGCCTCGAAGGGCGTGTAGCCGCCTTCGTGCTCGGCGACCTGGGTGCCGTTCAGCCAGACCACGGCTCGGTGGGTCGCCGAGCCGAACCGCAGGACGACCCGTTGCCCGGCCCAGGAGGCCGGCACCAAGACTGACGTCTCGTACCAGGCGTCGCCGACGTGGTCCTGCAGTGCGGTGTCGGGGAAGACGTCGTTGTAACTGGCGGGCACCGGCATCTCCCGCGTCCCTGTTGGCAAGCCCTTCCACCACTCCTGGTCCCGGCCCTTGCCCTCGGGGTCGGCAATGAACCGCCACAAGCCGTTCAGCGACTTGCGTTGCCGGGTCGGCGTGTCGCGTGGTGCGAGCATGTTTCACTCCTAGCGTCGAGAGGTGCTGGTCCGTCGGTTTCATCCCACCTGCAGGCCACAATTGCCCTGCCGTGCATCGGCGCAGAGGGCGAACAGATGGACGGCCAGACGAGAATGCTAGGAACTTAGTACCAGCACGCGGCCGCTTTGCCCTTGGTGGCGGCGCAACCGGGCCGCTTTCATGCCAAGTGCTGGCGAGCCAGGTACTCACACTCGTCGACCACAGCCGTCACAAGGTCGCGGTCCTCACCAAGGTCCGCGCCGAACCAGGCCAACACTCGGGCTACAGCCTCCGACAACGGGCCCTGGGCCAGGGGGACGACTTCCTCGGCGCGAGCGTCGTGGACCGGCGCGTCGAGGCCGCGCAGGTGGGCCACCCGGGCAACCAGGACACCGGTGGCACCCCTCGGCAAGTCCTGAGGGGCGCCAAAATGTCGAGCAGGCCTCTGAGCTGGCACTGCCCTCTCCTCGCAGGACATCATCGGACGTGGCCTTCTCCCTCGTCTACCTCGCGCTTTGCCGGCTCCTGGCTCTCATCGCGTCGCGCTACCGCCGCGGCGCAGACAAGGATCTCGAACTGGTCGTCCTCCGTCACCAGGTGCGTATCCTTGAGCGCCAGCTTCATCGCCGCGTCCAGCACCGCCCAGCTGACCGTGCGCTGCTCGTCGCTCTCAGCCGGTTCCTTCCCCGGGCTCGGTGGCAAGCCTTCCTCGTCTCGCCCGGGGCACTGCTCCGATGGCACCGAGAAGCTGGAGGGCGGAAGTGGCGGGCGTGGAGGCGACAGCGCGGTCGCGGTCGGCCGACGATCAGTCCCGAGCTGGTCGAGCTCATCCTTCGCCTCGGACGCGAGAACCGCAGCTGGGGCTGTGTCCGCATCCAGGGCGAACTGCGCAAGCTTGGTGTTCGTGTCGGAGCAACCTCCGTCCGGCGCGTCCTTCGTCGCCATGGGCTCGGGCCAGCTCCTCGCGGAGGCCCAAGCTGGGCGGAGTTCCTAAAAAGCCCAGGCCAAGGGGATCCTGGCGACGGAGGGCAGTTTATGGGATGGGTCATCGTGGGAACACCATGTCTGGAGTGAGCTCTTGGTAGCGGCCGAGCGGGCCGTCGCCATCGCGAGCGCTGGCCTGGGGCCCGTACCGCCAAGTTCGTAGGCCTAAGGTCATTTGGGGCGCATCCCTCCTACTGGGTATCTCGGAATGGACCAATGATCCCCATAGAAGACAAGGTCACTTAGAGTGGCTGCTGGCGAGGTCCCTGAGCGTCGTGGGGGGCTGACGGCGTTAGCACCGACGCGTAGAGGCGCTGATCGTGTGGTTGCGTGAGCGCTATGGCTTGCCCGCTGTCGACGCTGAGACGATGGTCCAAGGGCTCGGTGCGTCGCAAGCAGAGCTCCGGCACCGGGCTCATAGAACTGTCGCTATGGCCGATACAAGTCCTGATGGCCAAAAGAGCCACAGTGGCCGACTGGCAGCAGCCCGCTCGCTCGGTCACGCACCTGGACCGCCATGTGCTGGAGCGCATGTGCATGCGCAACCTGATGGCCAACCCGGAGGAACGGCTTTACTTCAAGGACCTCGAAAGCCGCTTCCTCTTGGTGAGCGCCGGTTTCCTCCTTGACCAGGCCCAGGGCTACAGCCTCGATGAAGTGATCGGCAAGTCGGACTTCGACCTGTTCAGCGACGAGCACGCCGTCGCTGCCTTCGAGGACGAACAGCGGATAATCCGCACGGGCGAGGCCATGGTGGCCAAGGTAGAACGGGAGACCTACCACGGCCGTCCTGACGCCTGGGTCTCGACCACCAAGCTGTCTTTGCGAGACGACGAGGGGCACATCGTCGGCACTTTTGGCATCTCCCGCAACGTGACCGCGCAGGTCCTGGCCGAGCAGGCCCTGGCTCACCAGGCCCTGCACGACGGCCTCACCGGGCTGGCCAACCGGCTGGCGCTCATGGACCGCTTGTCCCAAGCCGTGCTGGCCCTGGACCGCAGCCATGGCCGGGTCGGGTTGTTCTTCGTCGACCTCGACAACTTCAAGACCATCAACGACGCTCACGGTCACGATGCCGGTGACCGCGTGCTCGTCGAGGTGGGCCGGCGCCTGTCTCGGATC
>JBEKNX010000127.1:0-10855 GCA_049522375.1 Acidimicrobiales bacterium
GGCGGGAGGAGGGCGCCACCGCCCGGGCCGCCGCCGACCTGGCCGAGCGCTTTGCCGGCAAGGAGGCGGCCATCAAGGTCCTGGCGCCGGGGGAGCGGGGCCTGGACTGGCGCTCCGTGGAGGTCCGCCGCCACCAACGGGGCGGGTGTTGGCTGTGCCTGTCCGGCACCGCTGGCGACCTGGCCCATGAGGCGGGTATCGGTCGCATCTCGCTCAGCGTCTCAAGTGCTGCCGGCGTGGCCATGGCGGTGGCCGTTGCTTCCCCCGGCTTGGGCTCCGGCCCGGCGGGCCACGGCGGGTACGAGGACGGGGACGTCGTGAAGGACGGTGAGCGGTGAAAGACGGTCAGATCCGGGAGATATTGGCCGAGTACGGCCGTCTGCGGGTGGACGTGGCCACCCTCGGGGACGACGCCGACCTTTACGGGGCGGGCCTGAGCTCGCACGCCGCCGTCAACGTGATGATCGCTCTGGAGGACGTGTTCGACATCGAGTTCCCGGACAGCCTGCTGCGCAAGAGCACCTTCGCGTCGGTCGGTGCCATACGCGCCGCCCTGGAGGAAGTGACGGACAAGGCCGGTAACGCCGCCGGCTAGGGGCCCGGCGCCTAGGCCGGCTACGTCGTCGATGTAGCTTGGCCGGAGCGGAAAGTGGGTGCCGAGATCGCGGGACGGGCGCACCGCGTCGTCTCGCGATCGGCGTTAGACCGCGAGCGACGGAAGTCCACCTCACTAAACGCTGCCGGCCGGAAGATAGCCCACCTGACGGCGGTGACGTACGTGCACCCCCCCCGCTGACGCCGCCCCCCGAGGGGGGCGTTGTCGCCGATGTGAGCAAGACGGCCTGATCGCTGCTCTGTTGCCAAGGGCTTGAGGCGGGAAGCCGGCGTGGTTGTTGTCCGGCGGGACCGGCCTGCACTGCCTCCCGGGGGCAAGCGCCCACCTTGAAGGGGGGCGTGCGGCAGCGGGGGGGGTGGGCCGAGCAGACCGGCTAGGAGCGGGCCGGCGGGCCTGTTGGTAATTGCGGCATTGCCGCCCTATTGGCCCGCGTGTGCCGGGGTTAATTGCGAGCCGCCCCAGTGGTGTGGTTTTCATGGCGGGAAAGAGAAGGAAGTCCACAAAGCTCCCGGCGCCGGCAAGGAAGTGGACGAAACCCCTACCCAAAAGGGCGGGTTATTAGGTAGTTGCACGCCAAAAAAGGGGTCCGGTCTAGCCGGGCGCCCGGTCCGGCAGGGGAGCAGGGGTGCTCCCGGGATCCTAGCTACTACCGCTCGAGCCGGCCCTGCCTGAACAGTCCGGGCCGCCGGCCGGGCCGCCCGTGCTACTTCTGCGTCCGACGTGATGATCGCTCTGGAGGATGCGTCCGATCGAGTTCCCGGACAGCCTGTTGCGCAAGAGCACCTTCGCATCGGTCGGTGCCATCCGCGCCGCCCTGGAGGAAGTGACGGACAAGGCTGGTAACGCCACCGGCTAGTTACGAGCTACGGCGTAGGGGACTGCAGGGCCCCAGCGTTGCAAGCCTTGCCCGCAGCGCTGTGTACCCCGCGCTGGTCGGTGGCCGGGCAGAGCGTGAGGGAGCGGCCGTCGAGTTTCACGGTGGTGTTGGGCGGGACTACGCCGACTGCCGGGTTGGCGGCCAGCGCCAGCATCGTCTCGGTCGGCCCACCGTTGTGGGCCAGAGGACCGAGCAGGTCCGCACCGTGGCTGGCATCACCGGTCCCGGCCTTGAGACAGCGGCTCTGGGCCGAGAGCTTCGACCGGCTCGACGACCACCTCGCTCGACTCACCTCAGAGCAGCCGACGACACTGACCGAAACCGAAACCCAAGACCGAGACCGAGGGAGGTAGACCATGACCGCGACAACGACCCCACAGCTCGCTCTGACGCGCATCTTCAACGCACCGCGCGCGCTCGTCTACCCGGCGTTCACGGACCCTGACCATTTGGCGGCGTGGTGGGGCCCGATCGGCAATTCACTGCCCCGCGACGAGATCGACTTCGACGTGCGCCCCGGCGGCTATCAGCGGTGGACGGAGGTCTTTGCAGCCGAACCCGGCATTCGGGTCCACATCCACATCGACCTCACGGACGTCGCCGACGGCGAGCCGCTCGAGACGAGAACCCGAGCCGAGTTCCACGACGAGGCGGACGGACGGACGCGACTCGAGATCCGCCAGTGGCTCCCCGAGCACGTGGCGTCCCCCAGCGAGGAGGGTTGGCTCGAGGCGTTCACCAAGCTGGACGCCACGCTCGCCGGCTGAGCAGCCAGTTCACAGCGGTGACGCACCACCTGTCGCCCGGCACAAGACCGGGGAAGTGGTACTCCGGACGGGGCATAACCAGGTCGTTCCCAGTGCGGCGCCGATGCTCCAAGAACTCGGCCGTCACGACCGCGCAGAGGGTGTGAGACTCAGCATGTCAAGGGCAGGGCGGTGCACTGGGTGGCTCTAGTGATATCATGTGATATCACCCAGGAGGAACTCGATGACCGACATTTTGATCCGTGATGTGCCCGATGACGTCTTGGCTGCAATCGACGCCAAAGCTCGCCGAGTCGGCTTGTCGCGCACCGAGTACATTCGGCGCACCCTGTCCCGCGAACGTGACGATGCGGTTCCCGAGGTCAGGGTGGAAGACCTGGTCACATTCGCTGACACGTTTGCCGATCTCGCCGACCCTGAGGTCATGCGACAGGCCTGGTCGTGACGACCTGGCTGATTGACAAGTCGGCTCTGGTCCGTCTCGGCCGCAGCCCGGACGCGGAAGAGTGGGTCACCAGGATCGAGCGGGGCTTGGTTCGAGTCTGCACGGTCACCCGACTCGAAGTCGGGTTCTCGGCGCGCTCTGTTGACGATCTGCGGGCCTGCCATGGCAGCCCACCACTGGCCCGCATGCCAGTCGAGCACCTTACCCCAGCGATCGAAGACCGCGCCGTGGAAGTCCAAGTCGCGCTCGCCGGACGCGGTCAGCACCGGGCGGCATCTATCCCAGACCTGCTTATCGCAGCCACCGCCGAGCTGGCCCAGCTCACCGTCCTGCACGATGACAAGGATTTCGAGCTCATCGCAGATGTAACCAGTCAGCCCGTTGAGCGGATACTGGCAGCTGAATAGACGAAGCCTACGGACCATTATGTGGGAGCTAGACGACCGCCTCGATGTCGCCCTTATTGCGGTCGCGGGCAACCAGTTTCCTCACGGGGCAGCCAGTTCGCTACCTACGCTCGGTTGCTACCACACTCTTAATTGAATTAAACCAGGCCGTACCGGCGGCATAGCGACAGCGAGGGAGCGCGACAGCGGAGGGTCAGCGGGGGTCACTGGAACCTGCAATCTCGGCGCTCCTCGGACCAGTTGGTAACCGCCCAGTAACCGGCGAAGTGCAGCACCGTAGGCGCCCATGACAGGATGTTCGGGGCGTCAAGCCCATCGACCCCCGAGCACGCTTGACCGGCGCGTACTCGGCTTGGCCCCCGCCGAGGGCCCGAGCTCGAACGAAACGGCGCGGAACTGGGGACGACACGATTCGCTTTAGCCCAGTACCTCCTTCACCGGATGAAAGTTACCCCAACTAAACCACTATCGGCCCAGAGCGTCGACGAACGGCAAGGACGGCCTCATCACTGGGCAGCATTCGCCGAAGCGTCGCTAAATCTTGGCTGTCTTCAACTTGGACGATTTGTAGATGACGCCGACAAAGGCCGGAGTGGTGGTCCCGTGGGCGTAGTCGGCCGTGAACGGGCTCTGGACGCTGTTGAACGTGCCCACAAACTTGCCACCGACCAAGCTGAACACGGGGAACTCCTTGCCCGCAGCGGGCTGGTAGCCCCCAACCAGGGTAGGCCGTAAGGCCCCGCCCGCGTTTAGCGCACCGGCACCGTTGCAGCAGGGCGAAGCCATCTGGAACTGACCAAATCGCGAAGGCCCGGCGATCTCGGGCACTACCCGGCCGCCGCGTTGATTGGTGAAAGCGGACCCTTCCTGGAGCAACCAGACTGCTCCCGGTGCCAGTATTACCGTCCCCGCGTTGGCGTCCGAGCCGTCGCCCGCTTGGTTGGTAGTGCCGCTGGCGACGGTCACCGTGCCGGAGCGGTTGTTGGTCAGCCCGACCGTCCAAACGACCGTCCACGCCGTCTTGTGCGCCTCGGCCACGATGGCGCCGTTATTGCGGACGGCGCCGTCGCTCAGCTCTGCCGCCCCGCCGGTGGTCTTGGTCCCCTGGGCCTCGAGCACGATGGTCCCGTTGTTTATTAACGTCTTGCCGCCCAGCCCGAGAGCGGTGCTGTAGTACTCATCGCCCTGGTAGCTGAAAGGCTCGCCCACCACGGTGATGGTCTGACCGGCGGGGACGGTCCCGAACAGTTGAGCGCTGTCCTGATTGACAAGGAAATTGGCCGCTCCCGAGCGGTCCATGAGCGTGGCGGCATCCTGCAGGACCACCGCGTTCCCTTTGACGGGGCCACCCACCTGGGCCCACGTCCCTTGCTGGGCCGAGATGCTCCCTTTGTTTATCACCATCCCCGAGTTGGTGAACACCCCGCTGTTGTACCCGGACCCGGGCGACTGGAAGGCCAAGTCCAGTGACGCCCCCGACGCCACCGTCCAACTGCCGTCGTTGGTGACCGAGTTGACCTCCAGCTGGCCCGACTGGTCGGTCACCGACCCGTCCGGTTCGTTGGTCACCTGGGCCAGGAACTGAGCCTGGTCGGCGGACTTGTTCATCGCGTCTTGGACCTTCGTCCTGACGGCCCCGTAGTTGAGGAACGCCCCCCCGGTCACCGCCGCCACCCCACCGTAGGGGACATCTTTGGGCCTCGTCCCACCATCCGTGGTGGCCAGGACCAGCACCCCTCTCGCCCGGATGACGCTGGTCGCCGTGGTGGCCAGGAACGTGATGTTCAGTTGCTCGTTTGAGTCGCTGGTGCTGCTCTGCCCGTCCACCACCAGCGTTTCCTTCCCTTCGCCGACCGCCGCGCCCAACACCAGGGACTCGATGCTGGCGCCGTTGTGGATGCCGCCGCCGATCGCCCACGGCGCGAGCGTCACGGTGTAGGTCCCCGCCACCGTTATGCAGGCAGCGACGGGACCGGCCTCACCCGGGATCCCGTTGGTCCAGTCGGCGGCGTCAGACCAGGCGCCGCTCACCGGGGCCCGCCAGCTGTCCGTGCACCCCGGTGCGGCCAGGTTGGCCGAGCTCGCAGAAGCCAGGGATGACGTGGTGGGCACGAACATGGCACCCGCGGTAAGGGCACCGGTCAACAGGAGGCGGCAACGGGCCATGCTGTCCTTTCAAGTGGCGCAGCGGCTCAGCTACGTCAGTGGTGCTTTTAGTGTAGCTGCGGCCCCTGTGCTGAGAATACCGTGTTGGTAGTAGTTCGTGGGAGTGAGCAGTTTTGACTCAACTTGTCTGGGTCAACGGCCCCACCGGCGGTGGTGGTGACGTAGACGCCGTCCATATCGCCGGTGACCCGGCACAGCACCGCGGCGAGACTACGCTCGCACCACTTCGGTAGCGTGCCCCCCTTGCGTAGCGACCACAGCGACAGGTTCTCCGGGTAAGGCGTGTAGAGGACACCGCCGGCTACATCCTGGGACTGCAGGGAGAATCGGCCGGCGACAAACCCGCGCTCTGGATCTTCTGGAAGATGTAGTGCTCCTCTTCGAAGCTATAAGTCCGGAACTGGACCAGGCCGTTACTCGAGACCGGGAACCCAGCGAACTCGATATAGATCGGGTTCACGTTCTTCGGCTTCAGGTTCTCGTGCTTCCAAACTGCGCCCTCCTCGAGGTTCTCGACCGAGATCGGTGCTCGTCCTCGCACCCCGATGAGCACGTCCTCCGACTTTGAGATCCGGGAGAAGGCGGCCAAGTCTTCCTTGGAAAGGCCCCAAAGACGTTGCATCTCGCCGAAGTTCAAGATCTTCCCTGGCGGCATGTCCCGCAGGGCAGCGATGGTGACCGATTTGCCGGCGACGCGCTCGAAGTCGGCAGAGAGGGTGGGGGCCGTCTTGAGCAACTTGGTGCTCATCTCACCGATGATCAGGTTGGTCGCCACTTCGGCCACAAAGTCGCCGAACAAGCCACCCCACAGGGCGAAAATCTGGCGGTCGTCGCCGGTGGCGTAGGCTTTCTCGGTCTGGTCGAGCCAGTCCTTGGCGGCACCCTCGACGGTGCCCTCAGTGGCGGACCAGAAGTCACCGCCCTCGCGACGCACGACGCTCCACGTCTGGGTCCAGACGCTCTGCTGCTCGGCGGGCGAAGCCGTACGCCAGTAGTTGGCCAGCACCTCGGTGGCCACCACCAGCGCCTGGTACTGCTGGAAGCGCGGGATCGCCGAATACTCGCTGATCAGAGTGCTCCTCACTGGCGATGTTCTGTGCATCTCGCCCGGGCGTCGGGGTCTTCACGAGTGGGAGCCCGCGAGGACCGGTTGGCCGTGCCGCAGGGGTCAGGTCGGGTCTGAGGGGAGGGTCGCGGCGCCGGAGCACCTACGCCAGTTTGAGTGTGTCGCCGACCCGAACCGTTCCGGGCTGTCTCACGAGCGCCCCCACCGCCAGGCAGCCGCCGCGCTCATGATTAATCGTTCGCAACACGTCGAGATCGCGCTCGACCCCGCCCGCCTGAGGGCGTGTTGTCATCACGCACCGCTCCAGGCGCATACCCACATCGAGCGTGGCGTCGCCCAGGGTCAGCTCGGATCCCACAAGCGCATCCTCGCCCTCTCCGTCGAGGTACACGTTGGCGCGGAACCGGCGCCGGTCCCATGCCGCGATCGTCGCGGTGGAAACCAACGAGACCCGCGCTCCGGCCGAGTCGTGGTACGCGCCCCCCGCCCCATCGAACGGCGCCCAATCGCTCATCGCCTCGTTCTCGAAATCAACAGGGTTCTCATATTGGCGTGGTACCTCGGAGTCGGCTGACCGCAGCGTCACTCGCCGTCCGAGCCACGCCGACAACGCGTCGTCGTCGCGCGTCACCGAGCCATTAGGCAAGGTGATGTCGACACCGCCGTCGTCGCTCAACCGGGCCGAAGCGAACAACAACTCGGGGACCCGACGCCCGGTCAGGCCGAAACCGGTCTCGACGTCGAACAGCGCGAACCGACGATCTCCTTCGAGCCCAGCGGTCGTCACGGCCGCCCGCTCGAGCGGTTCGCCCTGGAGCGACTTGACCGGGTACCGCCACAGCTCGGCTACCTGCATGAGCGCACGCTACGCTTCCCCGTCACGATTACAAGGAGAAATGTCCAGGTCTGCGGCGGTGACGCCGCAGCGCCGATGGCCTGAACGGCGACCGTCAAGACGACGGCGCACCAAGGAGACTCGTCGAACATTCTGCGCCTCCTCTCGCCAGGTGCGCCCGGCCAGCCGAGTAGCGCCGAGCGCCGATTATTTCTTGATGCCCGGCTTGGGCCCGTCGAAACCCACCGCACAGTATGGAACATTTGGTACGCGAGCATGGGCACACCGCTCGCAAGCGGTACGCCCGAGCGTTCTGGCTGCCCGTCGCCAGTGCCAAGAGCAACGTCCAGCAAACAGGTCCCCTAGGGGCGTCGGCTCACTCTTGGGTATTCTCGACGGCCGAGCCAGCGTGGCAGTCCTTCCTTCGGCCCCTAGTCGAATGATGTCGCCCACCAAGGGCCAAGTTCATGGGGAAGCCCAGGGCCGTCAGCCCGGGCCGCCCGCCGCCCTGCTACGGGGCCGGGGGAACCACCGAGAAGGTCCCGCCGCTTGGCCCATGGAGCCCGTTGCCATCACCGGACGTTCCCGTCGTCAGCGGCGGCGCCCCAACCGTAGGGAAAATGAACTTCTCGAGCGAGTACAAGTAGAGCGGCTTGCCCTTGTAGGTCACCTGGTCGGTCCCGTCAGCCCGCTGGACGGTCGAAATGTCCTGCAGGGCCACACCGTCCGCTACCTGGGGGGGACCTTGGGTGAGGACGGGGATCCACTCGACCGCACAGGCCCCCGTGCAGGAGCTGTGGCCGGGGCTGTCGCCGCTGAAGGAGTAGACGGTCACGTTCGTTGGGGCGAGCTCGCTGAGCTCCCCGGCCGCTAGGACGGTCTTCTTGTCGGGCAGGACCTCGGTCCCGATCGTGGCGGGGCCTGGTGCCGGTTGTCCTCCCCGGGCGGAGACCAGCCACCAGATGCCGTGCCAAGGGAACAGGGGGGACACCGTCTCCAGGTACCCCTCGCCTACGGGCGTGAAGTTTGACGTCGGCGGGTCGAACATGTACAGGGGATGGCCCCCGTAGGTGACCTGCGTCCCCACACCGGGCCGGTTGACGGTCCCCAAAAGGGCGGGGTCAACTCCGGGGCCGGCGACTGGCTTGCCCGCGGTAGTGAGGGCGGGCCAGTCGGCCCCCGGTTAGCGCCCGCCGGGCCGGTACAAGGCTGGGACGAGATGTTGGCGTCTGGCACGTCGAACCCCAACGCGACTTTGGTGCCGCAGCCGAACTTGCCACCCGCGTCACCACTGAACAAGTAGAGCGAGTAGCCGGCATAGGGGCCGTGACTTCCCACTACCAGCACCCGCCCGTAGCCGGTGGTGGACAGCGAGCTAACCACTACAGGTGGGGCTGCCGTTGCGGCCGCGGCATGGGGTGACGCCCCTGCCGGGGTGGAGGCGACGCCGACCCCCGCCGCCAAGGCCCCGGCTGTGATGAGGGCCACCACCCGGGTTGACGGGGTGCCCGTCTTGCTGTTCGTCACCTCTGGCTCCTTTCGCACGGGCCACCTCGGCCCTGAGCGAACTATGAGCGGGACGAGGCCGTCGAACATCCACCCCGGGGTTAGATCTCCTCCCGCGGCCCGGAGGTTTATCTAACTCAGGGTTGGATGCTCTGGCACACTGACCAGTGCATGCTGAGAGCGTGGTCGGCCAACTTCACCTGGCCAGGGCCGTCTGGGGCCCCGCACCTTTGGGTGCAGCGATGATGCCCCCTTCCTTTGCCCTGCCCGCCGGGACGACCACCTTCGTCTCGGCCGACGTGGACGGCTCGGCGTCGAGGTGGGAGGGGCGCGACGACGAGGTGGTCGGGGCTATGGACGACATCGACGCCGTTTTCCGCGCCGCGGTCGGCCGTCACGGCGGCGTCCGGCCGGTCGAGCAGCGAGAACGGGGCTCGTTCCTGGCCGCCTTTGCCCGGGCCTCCGAGGCGCTCGCCTGTGCCCTGGACGTCCAGCGCCAGCTGCAAGCCAACAAGCTGTCCTGCCTGCGGGCCGGGTTGCACACCGGCGAGGCACAGGTGCGCGACGAAGTCCGCTACTTCGGCCAGGCTGTTGCCCGTACCGGGCGGGTACGCGACCTGGGCCATGGCGGCCAGGTCCTGGTCTCCCGAGCCTCGGCCGAGCTAGTGGCCGACCACCTCCCCGCCGGGGCCAGATTGACCGACCTCGGGCCCCACCGTATGGCTGACCTGTCGCGTCCCGTTCAGGTCTACCAGCTGTGCCACCCAGACCTCGCCGCCGACTTCCCGCCTCTGCGCTCCCTTGACCGCCACCCCCACAACCTGGCGGTGCAGCTGACCAGCTTCGTCGGGCGCGAAGCCGCGCTCGCCGAGGTCGCCGAGCTGTTGGCCAACCACGGCCTGGTCACCCTTACCGGCTCGGGAGGGTGCGGTAAGACCCGCCTGGCGCTGCAGGTGGCGGCCGAAGTGCTCGGAGCCAGGGCCGACGAGGCGTGGTTCGTGGACCTCTCGGCCCTGTCCGACGCCGGGCTCGTCCCGAGCGCTGCCGTGGCCGCTGTGGGTGCGCAAGAGGTCCGCGACGAGACTCACACCGAGACCCTCACGAGGTGGCTCGCCGACCGCGGCGCCCTCATCGTGCTGGACAACTGCGAGCACGTCCGCGGTGCCGCAGCGGCCCTGGCCGAAGCGCTGTTGCGCAGCTGCGGGCACCTTTTCTTTCTCGCCACTTCCCGCGAACCGCTGGGGGTAGACGGCGAGGTCGTCTGGCGGGTGCCCTGCCTCTCCGTGCCAGAGGAGCAGGGCGCCGTGGGCATCGAGGTGCTCGACGCCTCCGAGGCGGTCCGGCTCTTCAGGGACCGCGCCCAGGCCGCTCGTCCCAACTTTTCCATCACCGAAGACAACGCGCCGGCTGTGGCCGCCATCTGCTCGCGCGTGGACGGGATCCCCTTGGCCATCGAACTGGCGGCCGCCAGGGCCCGCATGATGAGCGCCGAGCGCATCGCCGACGCCCTGACCGACCGCTTCCACCTGCTATCGGGCCCAGCGCGCAGCGCCATACCCCGCCAGGCCACCCTGCGGGCCTCGGTGGACTGGAGCTACGAGCTTCTCCCCGAGCCCGAGCGCGCCCTCTTGCGAAGGCTATCGGTGTTCGCCGCCGGCTTCTCGCTCGATGCCGCCGAGCACGTCGGCGCCGCCGGGGAGGTAGGCCGTTACGAGGTCCTCGGCCTGCTTTCCGCCCTGGTGGACAAGTCCTTGGTCCAGGTCAACGAAGAAGGCGACCGTTACCGCCTGCTGGAGACCATCAGGGCCTACGCCGCTGAGGAGCTGGCTGCCGCCGGTGAGGACATCGCCACCCGCGACCGGCACCTGAGCTTTTTCGCCGAACTGGCCGATGAGGCCGAAAACGGCATGTGGACCACGGCGCTGCCATCGTGGCTCGTCGTGCTCGACCCCGAGCACGACAACCTGCGGGCCGCCCTGGACTGGAGCCTGGCGTCGGGACAGCTCGACACCGGCGCCCGGCTCCTCTACGGTATCGGCCAGCTGCTTTTCATACGGTGCTTTCGGGCTGAAGGCCGGCGCCGCTGCGAGGAGCTGCTCGCACACGACCTCGCACCGGTCCGGCGCGCCGAGCTGTACTACTGGGCAGCCTGTCTTGCCCAGTTCTCCGA
>JBEKNX010000128.1:0-10804 GCA_049522375.1 Acidimicrobiales bacterium
ACGGGGTCGAAAAGGGCAAGCTGAGCAGGAAACAAATGGAGAACCGGGTCTCCGGCACAGAACCCGACCGCTCGCCCTCCTCGGAACAGTCTCTGAAGCGGCTACTTCAGGACCCTCCTAGACGGCATAGCTACCGACGACCCCTCACTTATCCAAGCCGGGGTAAACGAGTACCCGGACCCGTCCAACCCGGCCGCTGTCGACGTCCAGGCCTGGTGGGAAATACTCCCGGCGGTGGTGAAGGACATCTCTTCGGTGAGTGTGAACACGGGCGACGAGGTCACCGTGACGATCTGGGAACTAAGCGGTACGACCTGGGAGATAAACCTCACTGACGACACGGACAACCAGAGCTTTACCACGCCGCCCGAGCAGTACAGCGGTCTCGGGTCCTCGGCCGAGTGGATCGTGGAGGCCACGACCGAGTGCCGGTTCCGGCGCCGGACGGTCGCCCTCGCCCCCTACAGCCCTCCTGTCGTCTTCAGCGGCCTCGGCATGACGGGCCCCCAGGCAACGTCGCTGGAGGCGATCACGATGGTGCAAGGCCTGGGAGAGGTTTCGACGCCCTCAGCCCTCAGTAGCCCCGGGTTCACGCTGACCTACACAGGCAGCGCGCCGGCGTTCGGCCGGCGTACGGCACCGCTCGATTAGGAGCAGGGCGAGCCAAATGAAAAACGCAGGCCTTTCAGGACCGCTAACGAGGCCCGGGCGTTGGGCAGCCAGGTTCATGGCCGCCCGCCGTGGCCCTGACCACGAGAGCACTTTGCGCAGAGGGAGCACGATAGCGGTGGGCCTATGTGACAACGGTGACAAAAGGAGCTTGCCGTGCTTCGTCGAGTGCAAACAGATCGGCTTTGCCTTCGTCTCCCAGCGGGAGGGCACGGCGACCCGGCGAAGAAGAAGCGACTGACAGTGACGAGAACACGGCCCCTCATGTTCCCGAGGGCGTATTTCGGGCCAACCGTTGACACCTCGGGCAGGGTGCTCACAAGGCGATGGTGGCACCGCAACGCCAGGCGCACCATCGACGTGACCGAGACGGTCGCCGTGACCGGGGGGAAGACGGCGACGACATCGATAACCCTGGTCGGTTAGGTACGACATGGTTGCTGTAAAAGGGCCGCTGCGGCACGCTGGGAGAGCGAGGAAGGCAAGGCGTCACGCCAAGGTAGCCGCGCTGGCCCTTATTGCTTGCCTAGCCGTGGCTGGGGCGGTCGCAATTGCCAGCACCGCCTCGGCGCGGCCCGCCACAAGTACGACCAACCCGGTCACCCTACCAGCGCCCGTACCGCCTGTCCGTGCACCCCCGGACAACTGCGTGAAGGGGCAATGGCCTTCCATAATCGAGGGGCGCCCAGGTAGCTTCCAAGCCAGCGCCGAGGGCGTTTACCTGTGGCACGACCCAAACGGCGGCTGGGCGCTGCGTGTCACCCACGTCGGTGCCCACGGCGGGGATATCTTCTCGGGCGCGCTTACTACGGGGGGGCAGTTCGTCGACGTGCGCCGTGCACAAGGCGAGCAAGACGACATAGTGATTGTCAGCCCCGACAAGCACACCATCCTTTTCCGGTTCGTCAACTTCGGGCGAGTCGACGGGATCGACTTCACGACCCGCTGCGCCCTTGGTTTTGCCACCAGCATCTATATTGGCGGGCAAATCGCCCCGACGGCGTCAATCCACCTCGGCGGCACCGAGTCCCAACCGACCAGCAATCCCTTCATGACCGAGCGGTTGCGTCGGTAGGCCTGGCCTTCCTGGAGAGCTTCTGATTATCCCGAATGGAGCTGGGCCGCCCTTTCTGGGACCTTGGTGACCAGGCCCCGAAGTTCCAGTCAGCCCGCCCTGTCGGAGGCGACATTCTGGCGCCGTCAAGTGGCGTGAGAGGCCACGCCGGAGCCGTCGTCCAGAGCTGCACCAGCGCTCGCATCAAACCTACGGAGGTCACGCGTGAAAGGATGTTCTGGGCGCGGCTTGGTCAGTAATCCCGCTGATCGGCCAGTAACCCCTCTGTTTCGAGGCGCGCCTCAATCAGACGAACTTGAGGTGGCTGAACTCGGCTGACGTCATCGCCGACCCGAGCCGGTGCCAGAGGTTCCGGGACGGTCCGTACGGAAGATCGCGCGCCCGCCTCAGGGTCCCGGTCTCGCTTGCGGGGCCGTCGGCCCGCGGACGAGGGCGACTGGGTGCGGCCGCCGGGTCCCGCTCGCGTGCCACCTGGTCGTGGGTTATCGGTACGAAGCTGGCCAACTACGAACAGGGCGACCCCGAAGATCCCGGCCGCGGCCAGAGCCCCCACGCCCGGAGGCTGAACTGACATCACGTAGTCTGTTTTCTCGGTTGGCTTCAAAGTCGCGGGCTTAAGCGCATCGATGATCTCGAGCAGCACCTCTTCACC
This sequence comes from Acidimicrobiales bacterium, assembly GCA_049522375.1. Lineage (GTDB taxonomy): Bacteria > Actinomycetota > Acidimicrobiia > Acidimicrobiales > Palsa-688 > Fen-671. The sequence goes on from JBEKNX010000128.1 coordinate 2,397, forward strand.
TGTGACCGTCGACATGCCGGGGACCGACGCGCCGTAGTTCCTTGCGGTGGGAGGCCGCCAGCGCGCATTGTTGGTACCGGAGCAAGTCCGCCCTCCTACGCCCCTACCATCCCTTCCCAGTGACGTCTTCGAGCAGACTTAGATCGCGCGTTCACAGCGGAAAGGGCAGATGTACGGTGGGACCGGTGAGGGATGGGCGCGGACAGGCTGAACAGCTCCCGGCCAACGCTCCTGCCGAGAACGGGGCGCGACCGGCTCCAGCCTCCGTACCGCAGCGCACGTGGCCGCCCGGACGGTCCCTGCGTGCGGTCGTCGCGCTGGCCCTCCTAGTCGTCTTGGCCGTTTTCGCTGCCTTCTACGTCACCAACCTGCGCATTTCCAGGCGACCTTCCCTCACCACGAGCGACGTCAACGCCATCGTCAACCAGCAGGTCAGTACGGCGATATCGCAATTGGAGTCTCAGCCGCCGGCCGCCGCCACGGCGTACCAGGCCGTCCGGGCCGGGCTGGTGGTTATCGAGGCCCAGCACCAGGGCGCGCCTGGCACCGAAGACCTCGGCACGGGGGTGATCGTCGACACCCGGGGCGACATCCTGACAGCACTTCACGTTGTCCAGGGCGCGTCCGAGATCAACGTCACGTTCGCTGACGGGACCACTTCGGCCGCCGCCATCACGGCCTCGGACCCCACCCACGACATTGCCGTATTGGCAGCGGGGCGGTTGCCGGCGGTGATCGTGCCGGCCGTGCTCGGCCCTAGCCCGCAGATCGGCGACGAGACATTTGCGGTCGGCAACCCGCTCGGCCTCGTTGGCTCTCTGTCCGCAGGGGTGATCTCGGGGCTCGACCGCACTTTCAAGCTGGGGAACGGGCGAACACTTTCGGGGATGATCCAGTTCGACGCCGCAGTCAACCCGGGCAGCTCCGGCGGCCCATTGCTCAACACAAAAGGTCAGGTGATCGGGATCGTGACAGGCCTCGCCAACGCCGCAGGGACCGACAACTTTGCCGGCATCGGGTTCGCCGTGCCGATCGCCACGGCCGGCCAAGCGGCCGGTGCACCCGCCAAATGAGCGTCTCGCGGGGCGGGCTCGCCGACGGGGCAGAGGTATCCCTCGAGGACGTGCTGTACCACGTCAAGCGGGTGATCGTCGGCCAGGACGTGCTCCTGGAGAGGATGGTCGTGGCTCTCGTGGCCCGGGGCCACCTACTCGTCGAGGGTGTGCCCGGACTGGCCAAGACGCTGGCGGTAAAGACCTTTGCGGACGCGCTGGGCGTCGAGTTCCAGCGGATCCAGTTCACGCCCGACCTCGTGCCCGCCGACATCGTTGGTACACGTATCTACAACCAGAGGCTCGGCGAGTTCGAGGTGTCGCTCGGCCCGATCTTCGCCAACCTGGTCCTGGCCGACGAGATCAACCGGGCCCCGGCCAAGGTGCAGAGCGCCTTGCTCGAGGCGATGCAGGAGCGCCAGGTCACCATCGGCCGGGAGACCTACCCCCTGCCAGACCCCTTCCTGGTCATGGCGACGCAAAACCCGATCGAGTCGGACGGGACCTACCCCCTTCCCGAGGCGCAGGTTGACAGGTTCATGCTGAAGGTGCTCGTCGACTACCCGAGCGCCACCGAGGAGTTCGTCATCGTCGAGCGGATGATCGCAGGCCTCGAGGCCGTGCACGAGGTTATGGACGTCCAGCAGCTGAGGGCTCTACAGCAGGCGGTCCAGACCGTTTTTGTCGACCCGGCTCTTATCGAGTACGCCGTCCGCGTCGCGTCGGCCACGAGGGACCCGTCGTCGGCCGGCCTCCCCGACCTCGCCCGCTACGTCACCTACGGTGTGAGCCCCCGGGCGTCGATCTACATGGTCATGGCCGCCCAGGCGCTAGCGCTGGTGCGCGGCCGCCAGTACGTGCTGCCCGAGGACGTCCGCACGATCGCGCCGGATGTGCTCCGCCACCGACTTGTCCTTTCCTACGAGGCACTCGGCGACGATGTGCGCGCGCAGCAAGTCGTCGACGCCATTTTGAGGAAGGTCCCGGTGCCCGACGTCGTGCTGCGGGACGTGAGCCGCTAGTGCCGCCGCCCACAAGCTCTTGCCGGGTTTGCGCACCGTCTTCCCGGGCGGGTAGTCCCGATGCCTGTTGGCGCAAAGCGGGCAGAGCCAAGCCGCCGCGGCGCTAGGACGCAACGAGCGATTGTGGACACCGCCCCTTTCCTGACACCCGAGCGGCTTTTGCGCCGTCTCCACTGGCAGGTTGTCCGGCGCCTCGACGGGCGCCTGCAGGGCGATTACCGCACGGTGCTGCGCGGCAACGGCACCGACTTCCTCGACCTGCGCACTTACGAGTGGGGCGACGACGTCCGCCATATCGATTGGAACGTCACCGCCCGGATGGACGAGCTGTTCGTCAGGGACTTCGTAGAGGACCGCGAGCTCACCGCATGGCTCCTGCTTGACCGCTCCCCGTCGATGGCCTTCGGTGCCGTCGAACGGACCAAGGAGCGGGTGCTGTGCGAGCTCGCGGCGACCTTTGGCCAGCTGCTCGTGCGGAGCGGCAACCGGGTCGGCGCCATGATCTACGACGGGAAGGACGTGTGGACCATCCCACCCCGGCAAGGTCGGTACCAGGTGCTCGCATTAGTGCGGGAGCTCCTCCGCCCGGTGAGCGGGGGCTCGGTGACCGACCTCAGCAAGCTGTTCGGCACCGCGGCGCGAGTTGTGCGTCGCCGGTCGCTCCTGGTGCTGATCTCCGACTTCATCAGCGTGCCTGGATGGGAGCGCCCGTTGTTACGCCTGACCGAGCGGCACGAGGTCGTCGCCGTCCGGGTGGTGGACCCCCGCGAGTACGAGCTCCCCGATGCTGGGCTATTGATCGTCGAGGACGCAGAGACGGGCGAGCAATTGCTCGTCGATTCGAGCGACCCTGAGCTCCGCCGCCGCCTCCTGGCCGAGGCCGAGGCGCAGGACGCGACCGTCCGCCACGGGGTCGCGCAGGCCCGGGCCGTCCTCCACGTCGTGTCGACCGAAGACGATCTCTTGAGCGCTTTCGTGCGGATGGCCGGGAGCGGCCGAAGGCGCCCCAGATGACCTTCGCCTCGCCGGAACGGCTCCTCGGGTTGCTGCTCCTCCCGGTCGTGGTGGCCGCCTATGTGTTGTCCCGGCGCCGGCGACGGCAACGAACGGCCGCCTTCGCCGCACAGGGCCTCCTCACGACCGGCGGTGCGCGGCGGCCGAGCTGGCGCCTGCACGTGCCGTTTGCACTGTTCCTGGTGGCGCTCGCCCTCCTCGGCGTAGCTGCTGCCCGACCGATGGCGACCACCAGGACGCCGCGGCGCGAAGCCACGGTGGTCCTCGCTATCGACGTGTCCAACAGCATGGCTGCCGCCGACGTCAAACCCTCCCGCATCGGTGCCGCGAAGGTTGCGGCCGAGGACTTCGTACGCCAGCAGCCGGCCGGTGTCCGGATAGGGGTCGTGGCCTTCGGCCCGAGCGCCGTGATCGTGCAACCACCCACCTTCGACCACGCTGTCGTGCTGCAGGCCATCAATCACCTCACCCTGGGGGGTGGGACGTCCTTGGCCGCAGGCATCCTCACTTCGCTCGACGCCATCGCGGGCAAGACCCTTATCGTCAACAAGGCGGCGCTGGCGCAGGACAACTCGAGCGAGGTCAACATCGGCTATTTCGGGGGGTCGACGATCGTGCTGTTCTCCGACGGCGAGGACACGAGCGAGACCGACCCGGTGACGATGGCGCAATTGGCGTCCGTGGCCGGGGTCCGGGTCCAGACCATCGGTGTCGGTACTGCAGCCGGGACGACCGTGCAGATCGACGGGTTCAGCGTGGCCACGGCTTTGGACTCGCAAACGCTAGAGGCGGTGGCCACGGTCACCAACGGCTCGTACCACCAAGTCGATGACCAGGCCGGTCTGAAGGCCATCTCCAAAACGATCAACCTGCACTTCACCGTGGTGACCCAGTACACCGAGGTCACAGCCCTCTTCGCCGCGGCGGCGGCACTGTTCCTCGTCGCCGGTGCCCTGATCTCGGCGATGTGGTTCGGGCGGGTGGTTTGAGGTGAGCTTTACCTGGCCCGCCGCCCTGCTCCTCGCCCTTGCCGTACCGGTGGTGCTCGGCACCTACCTCCTGGCGGCACGGCGCCGCCGCCAGCAAGCGGTCACCTATTCGAGCCTCGCTCTTCTGCGTAGAGCCCTCCCTCGCCGGTCCCGCTGGCGCCGCCACGTCCCCGTCGCCCTGTTGCTCACCAGCTTCGCCGTACTGGCGGTGGCTGCGGCTCGGCCCCAGTTGACTTCGGACGTGCCGGTCGGGAAGACGACGATCATCCTCGCCCTTGACGAGTCGGGTTCGATGTGCCTTACCGACGTGCTCCCCAACCGGCTGACCGTGGCCCAGGACGCAGCCCGCGATTTCGTCGACGCCCAGCCGAAAGGGACGCAAATGGGCCTCGTCGTCTTCGCCGCCTACGCCGAGCTTGCCGTCCCCCCGACGACGGACCGCAGCGCGCTGGACCGAGCTCTCGACAACCTCAGCACCAGCCCGGGCACCGCCATCGGCGCGGCGATCCTCAAGTCGCTCGACGCCATCGCCGAGGCGGACCCCCAGGTCGCGCCGGTCGGCAACGCCGTGTCGAGCGCCGCGCTCGCCCCGTCGGCCGCCACTGGGGGGCCCGGCAGCCCGGGCAGCGCCACGAACGGTGGGTCGGGCGCGCCACCGAAGCCCCCCAAGGACGGCTATGTGCCCGACATCATCGTCCTGCTGACCGACGGCGCCAACAACCGCGGTATCACTCCGCTCCAGGCCGTCCCTTTCGCCGTCGCCCGTCGGGTCCGGATCTATACGATCGGCTTCGGCACGACCCATGTCGCTGCGTTTAAGTGCACACCACAGCAGCAGGGCGGTTTTGCCCCCAACGGCGGCTTCGGCGGTGGCGGCGGCTTTGGCGGTGGCGGCTATGGCGGCAGGCCGTACGGCGGCGGTGGGTTCGGCATCCCCGGGGGCGGCTCACCGCTGGTGGCCGACCTACCGCCGCTCCGGGAGGTCTCCCGGATCACCGGCGGCGCCAGCTTCTCGGCCAAGGACGCCCCAGAGCTCAGCAAGGTGTTCGCCAATTTGCCGAAACACGTCGCCGTCGAGAAGGAGCGCCACGAGGTCACCGCGACTTTCGCCGTCATCGGCGCGCTTCTGGTCCTCGCCGCGATCGGGGCGTCAATCCGGTGGGGCCCCTACCCGTAGACCCGTGTAGCCCTCGGGTCCGTTGCCCGCGACGGCCCCGGCAGCCGCGCTCATCGAGTTCGTCGAGGGAGCCGTTGAGCGGGGAAAATGCCTTGCGATGTAGGTCCATTTCAACGTCTCGCTGTAGCCAGGGCAGGTAATGGCCCAGGTGCCTCGCTGGTCACGGGCACTTTCGCCGCGCGGGACTATCAGGAGCGGTCTTCCCAGCCCGGATCATCTCGAGCGCTTCCTTTAGGCGACGCTGCCGCGGGGACTGGCCAAAGGAAAACTCCGGCGCAAGCACAGCGAGCTCGTCCAAGCCCTCACCGGGTGCTTCGACGCCCACCACGCCGAGTTGGCCAGGGTGCTGCTCGACCAGGTGGACGCGCTGGGCGCCCAGGTGGACCATCTCACAGAGCGCATTGACCAGCTGCTTGCCGAGATCCCAGCGGCAGCCGCACCACAAGGCCCCGACGGCCCCGTCGGGCTACCTGTGGCCGCCCGTCTGGACGAGGTGGCGGGTATAGGCCTTTCAGCAGCCCAGGCCATCGTCGCTGAGGTCGGCCTAGACATGGCCCAGTTCCCCTCGGACCGTCACCTCGTATCGTGGGCCAAGGTTGCTCCCAGGACCGTCCAGTCAGGGCCGAGATCCCGCGCCGGCAACGTCGGCAACGGCAATCTCTACCTAAAAGCGGCTCTGTCGCAGGCAGCAATGTCAGCGGCCAACACCAACACTTTCTTGGGCCAGCGCTACAGGCGCCTGGCCAAGCGGCGCGGCAAGCAGCGTGCCCTTGTCGCTGTCGCCCGTTCCATCCTGGTCATCGTCTGGCACCTTGTCGATGACCCCACGGCCCGCTTTGCCGACCTCGGGGCCGACTACTACGAGCGCCGGACAGACAAACAACGCCGGGCCGCGACCGTGTGCACCAGCTCCAGGCCCTCGGTCTCAACGTAACGCTCAGCCCGGCCGCATAAGCTTCGGGGGCTCACGCCCCCGAGCGGGGCTCCGCCCCGCACCCCGGTCCTGCGCGCCCATGCGTCGGGTGTTACCTCAAACGATTTCCCGAACAGATGAGTTTGGTGGTGCAGAACCGCAAGCGAGGTCGCCAGGCAGCCGATACCCCGTGTTGGTCCGTTTGACCAGGGGTTTGGGTCACGATGGGTGCCAGAGGACGACCACGCTCCAAAAGGTCGTGCGGATGTGCCCAGTGCTGCACTCGGACGTGAACGCCAGGACGCCGAGGATCCCGACGGCGAGCACCGGGTACTCGATCGAGGACCTCTCCGTCTGCTTTGGGACGCCCGTTCGTCAGAAACCGTGACCACCGCGGCCACCACGGCCGCCACCACCTTGGCCGCCACCACCACTACCTCCGCTGCCCCAACCACTACCGCCACCGGAGCCATGGTGACCGTGACCACGTGGGGGAGTGATCACCACGGAGAGCGCTTGGACGGTGGTCGTCCCGCTCTGGGTGACTGTGGCCGTGACCTGGTCGCCGGCTTGGATGCTGGGGGACCCCACCCCCCGCTCGCTTATATTGGTGGAGCCCGTGACACCGAGCGTCACGGTCGTGTCGTTGAGGATGGCGATCGTGGAGGCCGTACCGGTGAGGGTGAAGCCGGCCGTAGTGGGCGCAGGCATCGTTGCGACTGTTCCCTTGACCTGCACCGCCGGAATGCGCACCAAGGTAGCGTCGACTGTCGTCGTCCCCGTCTGGATGGCCGTGACCACCACTTCCTCGTTCGTGGTGACGTTGCTGTAGGTGGGAGCGCTCACCCCCGGGTCGCGGTAGGCCGTGGTCGTCGGCGACACGTCGAGGTCGACCATCACGGTCGTGTCGTTGAGGATGGGGATCGTGGAGGAGCTCGTACCGGTGAGGGTGAAGCTGCCCATAGAAGAAGAAGGTGGCGACGTCACGGTGCCGGTAACGTTCGCTGCCGGAATGCGCACCGACCGTGCGTCAATCGTGCCCGTCCCTGTCCGGGTGCCCGTGACCACCACCTCATCACCGACGAGGACGTTGCTCACGGTGGGAGAGCTCACGTCCGGCTCCGTGTAGGCCGTGGAGCTCGAGACATCTATCGTCACCGTCGTGCTGTCCGAAAGGGGCGTGATCGTAAAGCTCGTGGCAGTTAGCACGGTCGAAGGTGCCGAGGCGACGGTGCCGGTGACCGAGACGGTTCCGTGGCCGCGGAAGTGCCCGCTTCCCACCCGGCCAAACCCACCACCACCGCGAGCCTGGTCAACAGCGTGCAGGGGGGCGGCGTTGGCTGTGGCGAGACCGCCAATCGGCGTCGCCCAAGCCAGGCCCGCGGCCAGGCCGACAGCAAGCGCGACACAGGGCACTCGCTTTAGGACGACGCCTCGCAGCTTTCCAGGAGCCTGGGCCTGGTCCGGAGCGCCGGCCCATGTCGTCAGTGACATATCGCCCTCCCTGTCATCTCAAGCACCCGAGCGACACTCTTGCCACGCAGGCCATCGACTCGCAAAGGTTCCACTCAAGGTTGTCTACAACTTCGGGTCCCAAAGTGTGCGCAAACTGTGAAGATTCTGTGATGGCACGCGCCGGGCGAGACAGTGCTGTGCGAAAGGGCACAAGCGCTCCCGTCACCCTTATCGTTCCGCTCACCTTTTTTTGTCCCAAAGTTGCGGGTCTTTTGAAGTATCGACCGCGGACATGAAGAACGGCTGAGTTTTTCGTAAAGGTTCCGGCCGTTTTTGCTAAGAGGCCCACCAGGACGCCGCCTGCGTTCGGCTGCCCATTGGCGAATTGTTGGGCAGTCCCAACCTCGGTCCCCGGCTGAAGGGCCTGGTGCCGTTCGAACGACACGACCGTCCCGCACCAGACCAGCGCGGGGCGCTGTTTTGGACCACCGATGGAACGCCTCGTGCGCCGTTGGGGACCCGTCGACCAGCGGGCCCGACCGGGTGCCAGCTGCCCTCCCCGGGCAACGGCGGGCTGGCGCAATGAAAGGCGCGCAAAAACGCACCGCTAGATTTGCCCCAGGGGCCTCGCAGAACAGCGAGGAGTTGAGGAGGGCGTGGCTGTCCCGGCTCCTACGCGGCGCTCCGCTTCGCCTTGCCTAGCCGGCGGCGTTCGGCCGACGTCCACATGACGCCCGAGGTGGTTTGGGTCCGCGTGAAGGTGGCGCTTGGCATCTGGGGCGGGCT
>JBEKNX010000129.1:0-10776 GCA_049522375.1 Acidimicrobiales bacterium
AAGCCCGGCTTGGGCGAGGCGGAAGAAGGCGGGCAGGACCAACCTGTGGGCCAGGTCCCCAGTGGCGCCGAAGAGCATGAACACCGTCGGCTTGGGCACCAAGCGGTGATCGGCCATAGGTCCTCCTCGGCCCGCGGGGGCGAGCGCACCACGCCGGGTCGCATCGGTTTTACCCAGTAGTGCACCGGGCCATCCAGTACCGGACGTCAGCCGGCGAAGCCGTGGGCTTTCAGGAAGGCCTTCTGCTCGTCGTGCATGTTGTCGGGGAGGTGGGCGAACCATCCGGCGGCGCCCGGCTTGCCAAGGAGCCTGTGGGCAGATGACCCGCTGGCAGGCCGTCCGCTGGCAGATGATGTTGCCGGCTCGGCCCTGAAGGCTATGCCGACCGGCCAGTCCAGGCCGCGTAAAAGGTGGCTCGGGTACTCGATGTAACCGAGGAGAGGGCCCGCGGAGACTTCGAGGCCCAGCTCCTGGAGCGCCACCCGCTGGACGGCATCGGTCAGCGGTTCGCCGAAGCGGACGGTGCCACCCGGGATGTGCCAGAGGCCCTGGCACGGGCCAGTTTCACGCCGGGTAAGGAGGACGCCCGCGGCGGTGGCGACGACGACCTCCACGGTGAGGCGAGGTACGCGCCCATAGATCGCCTCGTATTCGTCCTGAGGCAGGGGGCCCCGTGCCGCAGACGGCATCCAAATGAGGCTATCCCCGTCGCCCAGGTTGTGCCGGACCGGCCGTTATCTAAGGCTCCCTAGTGTCCTGATTCTGAGGTTTCTATGAAAATCTGATGATCTGGGAATTAACCTGGTTGGCGGCGCGTTCTTGCCATGCGACGATGGAGGTTCGTATGGCTCGAGCGATGGGAGCCAGCGGGACGACGGTGTCGAGCCCCGGCGAGGTGGGCGATGCCCTGCGAGCGGCCACCGCCTCGGGACGGCCCAGCGTCTTGGAAGTCATGGTCAACCAGGAACTAGGCGAGCCCTTCCGCCGGGACGCTCTGCGCAAACCCACCCGGCTCCTGGCCAAGTACGCCCGCTACACCGTGAAGTGAAATCGGCATCGCGTAGGCCTCGGGCGCGGGACGGGCGACACGGGCGAACCACAGTGGCCGCCTGAGCCGGCCGGGCCCCGGAGCCGGTCGGCACAGGTCTTTCCAGCGCAGGTACACCTGGTGAGCGGCGTTGGTGTCCACAAAGACATCGCCGTAGCCGTCGCCGGGGACGGCCTTTTGCACCTTCACTGCCTGGTGCCAGCACTGCATCCCCGAGACGGGGTCGGGATGTACGGGAAAGGTCAGGTTCTGGTGGACACCTGTGTCGGACCACCAGAGCCGGGAGGAGTCGGGGTCCGGGCTGGGCCACGGCCGGGCTCCTTGCTTCACCTTCAACATCCACTGGCCCGGCGCCGGCTCGGTCACCTCGACTACTGAACTGCCCCACCGTTCCATGGGTTCGTCACGGTCCCGGCGCCAGCGGCCCAGATGGTGCGAACAGGCGACGACACCCGGCCGGAGCCCCTCCGTGACCCACAGCGCTATCACGTACCAGCCGATCTCGGTGTGCACCCTGACCAGGTCGCCAGTGGCCATTCCCATGCGATCGGCGTCCGTCCCCGACATGAGCAGGGGGTTTCGGTGAGAGATCTCGAACAGCCACTTGGCATTGTCGTTGCGGGTGTGGATCAACGTCGGCAGGCGGTAAATGGGCACCAGGGCCATGACTTCACCCTTCGCGTCGGGGGGCCAGACCACGGCCGGCACGCCGGCGGGCCAGGAGCTGGCGCCCGGCGCTGGCGCCGGCGCCAAGCCCGGGACCGCAGGCTGGGCCGGGCCGGGGCACGACCCGGAGGCCGATGCCGCGGCCAGCGCCTCAGGGCCGACGTGGCTGGGGACGTACTCGGGCAGGGCGAGCTCGGGCCAGCGCCAGTCGCGCATCGTGGGTGAGTACAGCTCCAACTTGCGCGAGGGCGTGGCGAAGCCGGTGACAGGCCGCCCTCCCACAACGGTCCCGACAGCACGGCCGTCCTCCACCAGCAGGTCCCCCTCGGCCACGGCGCCTTCCAGGCCTGGTCCGCTCGGGGCGGGCTCATTGAGGCGGTAGACGTCGCCCGCCACTTCGAACGCACCAAAGCGGCGCATGTACTCAAGGGGGCTGAGGTCCTTGGCGGCGGCGGCTTCAGGGAGACCGGGCACGGAATTGGAGAAAATGTAGCCGTAATACTCGTCGACACCGAGGGGCGTGCCCGGCTGGTCCTGGGATTCGAACCACTGGCGGATACCGAGAGAGGCGTCGGGGTCGATGTGCCACGAAAGGGCCGTCCAGAACTCGTCCTCCTCCCACACTTCACCCGGGTTGGCCTCATAGCTGAAGCCCACTTTTTCCCCGCGCTCGCGTTCGGCGAAGACGCGGAGCACCGGTTGGCGGAAGCCGATCCAGCGGGCGGCGTGCGTCTCCTGGCTCTGGATGTCGTGGCGCTCGCAGGCGAGGCCCATAGGGAGCACGTAATCAGCGAAAGCAGCGGTCTCGCTCCAGACCGGCGTGAGGGCGGCGTGCACCCCGACCAGCTTCTCGTCACGCAGGACTTCCATCCAGCTGAAGCCGTCCGGGTAAGTCCATACGGGGTTGAAGACGCGGGTGAAGTAGGCGTCCAGCCGGCCCCGTCCCTCCTTCAGGAAGTGCGGCAGCAGTTGGGAAAGTTCGTGATGGCTGAGCGGCCACTCCGGCGGGTAGAGCAGTTCGTTCCACTGCTTCTGCGGTGGCGGCACCGTGGCCGGCCGGGGCACGAACTTGTCCCACGTGTTAGGCGACAGCCCACCGGGCGTCCCGACGGACCCGGTCAGGGCATGGAGCAACACGAGAGCGCGCGCCGTTTGCCAGCCGCCCATGTTGCCCGACGCCGCGGCGCGCCAGACGTGAGACGAAAACCGTTCCCCGGCGGCGGCGATATCGGCGGCCGCTTCGGTTATGGCGGCTGCCGGGACCCCGCACACCTGCTCGGCAAACTCCGGCGTGTACCGGTCATAGTGCGCGGCCAGCGCGGTGATGAACTCCTCGAAGCTCTTCCCCCGGGCCACGAAACCGTCGGCCTCGTAGTCCTGCCAGTTGACCCACTCCTTCATGAAACCGGCGTCGAAGCGGCCTGAGCCTATTATCTCCCGGGCTATAGCCAGCAAAAGGGCGGTCTCGGTGCCCGGGTGGGGCGAAAGCCAGGTATCCGCCATGGACGCGGTGTTGGAAAGCCTCGGGTCGATCACGATCAGTTTGGCCCCTGCGGTCTTGGCCTCCATGATCCGCTGGGCGTGGGGGTTGAAGTAGTGGCCCGCCTCAAGATGGGCCGAGATAAGGAGGATGCAACGTGCATTTGCGTAGTCCGGCGAGGGCCGGTCGGCCCCCTGCCACAAGGCGTACCCTAAACGCGCCGATGCGGAGCAGATATTGGTGTGCGAGTTGTGGCCGTCCACTCCCCAGGCCTGTAGGACCCGCTCCATATAGCCGTCGTGGCCCGGGCGGCCCACGTGGTACATGACCTCGTTGTTGCGGCCCTCCTGGATGGCTTTGCGGACGCGGGTGCCGAGGGTCTCGAGGACCTCCTCCCAGCTCGTGCGCTGCCACTGGTTGGACCCGCGGGGGCCGTTACGTTTTAGCGGGTAGAGGATGCGGTCGGCCGACTGGACCTGGTTGAGCAGCGCCGGTCCCTTGGCGCACACCCGACCTCGGTTGCCAGGGTGCAGCGGGTTGCCCTCGACGCGAGAGATTTCCCCGGTCTCCTTGTCGATATAGACGAGTAAGCCGCACCCGGACTCGCAGTTGAAACAGAGTGTCGGCACGATGCGGTAATGGCGCTCAACCCGCCGAGGCCACGCCTGGGGGTCGTTCTCGGTCCAGTCGTCCCATCGTTCCACCGGCGGGTGCGCTTGCAACTTGCTGCCCCGGCGACTGAGCTCCTCTTGCATTTACAGCCCCTTTTCAGCTGTTGGCCACGCCCTGGCCCGCCATCACGAAGCACCACTCGAACGCCAATAGCCCTACCAGGGCGGCCGCTCCGGACAGGCCGACCAGTGGCGCGGACGTGGTGCCGACGGCGAGCAGGACGGCGGGCACGCCGCAACCGACGGCCGCGGCACCGCCCCAGAACGTTGTCCTGAACGCTCCCTTCGTGACAAGGCCGGCCGCCCGACGGGCGCCCACCGTGCCGTGGGGAACGACGAGCTCCCACAGTCCGGCCAGGGCGTGCACGAGGAGCCCGGCGGCCAGCCCGGCCACCGCCGCCCGTCGCAGCTCTGGCGTAAGGCCGAAGCGCCCAGGGACCAGGGCCAGAGAGGCGCTGCTGGCCACCACGCACTGGGCCAGGAGGTGCAACGGGAGGAGGGGCGTCTGCCACAGGTCGCGCCCCCGGCACTGGCGGAAAAGAAATGCCGTGTACACGGTCGCGGGTACGCCGGCCGCCACCGTCAACCACAGCAGGACCGACGACAGGTCTCCGGCCCCAGCCAGGGACGACACGAACAAGCACCCAGTCAGGGCCCCGTAGGCGATGAGGCAGAACGATCCCCGCGCCACCCAGGACCGGGCCTGAGGCATCCTGATCACATTGAGGAAGCGCTCGGGGCGGGAGAGGTCAGAAATGAGCAGGGCCACGGTCAGCGCCATGAACACCAGGCCGGCCAGGCTGAGCACGGTTTCCAGGCGCCCCGAGAGCTTTGCCCCCTGGAAAAGCCGCGCCAGGGCGGGCACGAACAGGATGCCCGTAGACACCGACTTGGCCCAGATGTAGGCCGGCACCTGCCAGGCCCACGGGCGCTCGTGCTCTACGTCGTAGGCCACCACCGCTCCCGGGGAGGTCGACGCCCCGCTGAGCGCGGCGCCGTGGAGCCCCGCCCCGTCCATGGCCGGGTTGACGGTGGCAAAAAGGTAGGACCCGACATGGCGGGCGCCCGCCGGCGCTATGGCCGCTTCCTCGGCGGCCACGTAGAACAGCTTGGGCATGGTGGCGCACTCGGGCCGGCGTACCCGTACCGGCTCAGCGCGCAGGGCCCGGAAGACCTCGCTCTCGGGGTCGTCCAGGTCGCCGGCCAGGAGCGCGTGCACGGGGCAGGCCACGACACAGGCCGGTTCCATACCGAAATCGACCCGGTGGGCGCAGTAATGGCACTTGGCCGCCGTCCCCCGGTCGGGGTCGGTATAAATGGCGTCGTAGGGGCACGCCTGGTAGCAGGCTTTGCAGCCGATGCACCGCCAGGGGTCGAAATCGACTATCCCGTCCCGGCGGCGGTACATGGCCCCGACGGGGCAGATGGCCACGCAGGGCGGGTTGTCGCAATGGTTGCAGCGCGTGACTTGGAAAAAGCGGCGGGTGCCCGGGTAACGGCCCGTCTCCACGGATTTGACCCAGGTACGGAACACTCCCAAAGGCACCTGGTTCTCGGCCTTACAGGCCACCGAGCACGCATGGCAGCCGATGCATTTACGGTTGTCCACGACGAACCCGTACCGCACCGACCTACCTTCCTCTACAGCCCTCCAGGCCTAGCTCAACCCGGCCGTCGCCAGCTTCGGTAGGGCCAGGCCTGCCCGGCAACAAATCTATGGATCTGATAGAAATAATTGTAGCCGAACGGCGCAGGGGCAAACTCGCACGGGGTCTAACCATCGGCGACCGTGAACTTGCCGTCCCGATTAATCTGGCGCTGACTCCGATCGAGCGCTACGCAGCCTGGCATGGCGACGACGGGCTCCCGTTCGACCCGAGGCTCAGGGCCCACGTCTGCCTGGGGGGTGTGGTCCTTCGCTGCGAAGCGCGCTCCATGGAGATCACCGCCCCAGTTGGCGACTGGGAGACCTGGACGGCCATGGCCTTTCCCGAAGACGGCGAGTACGTCTTCCCGAGAGGGCTTGCCCCGCTCAGTGTGGTCGGAGGTACCGGGACCTACTGGGAGCCCAACGTGTGGGTGCGCCACGAGGTGTAGCTGGGACAGGTGCTACAGGGCCTGCCGAGCCCCCCTGGAACTAGTGCGGGACTCAGAGACGATTACCCAGCGTGCGCTCCGACATCGTCAATACGGGCGGACAACGCGAGCACCTGTTATTTCGACAGCGGTCCACCTGGCCAGCACCCGACGTGCCGATCGGGTCGCGCCGTGCCCCGGTCGGCGGGACATCGTGCGCTTCCTACCGTGTGGCCCCGGGCTGGGTGCTCAGGAGCGTTCCCGTGACCTAAGGGGTTGGTCCCCTGGTTTCTTCCAGACCGAGACGTGGCAGGGGCTGTCACCGGTAAACGGAGATCGGTCCCAGCCAGCCCAACGATGCTGGAGCGTCATGCCGGCCAGCTTGGCCATCAGGTCGAGCTCTGACGGCCAGACGTACCGGAAGGGCGTCGTCGATTCGCTGACAGCCGTGCCGTCGGTTACGAAGTGATGAGAGACGGCCTGTTGGGCCACGAAGTCGACGTAACGGTCGTATCCGACGTACCCCGGGGCGTGGGCGAACACCCGGGCGTCTTCCCCGGGGGGCAGCCGGCGTAGGTCGGGGACGCCGACTTCGATAAGGAAAGCCCCTCCCGGCTCGAGGTGTACCGCCGCGTTGGCGAAGCAGGCGGCCTGCTCGTCCTGGGTGGTCAGGTTGCCGATGGTGTTGAACACCAGGTACACGAGCCGGAAGCGTCCCGCGATGCGAGTCGTCGCCATGTCGCCGATGGTCACGCTGATGCGCTCAGCTCCGGGCTTAGCCTGGAGCCGGTCGGCCATGGCGGTGGACAGCTCGATCCCCGACACCGGTACCCCTCGGGCTGCGAGCGGTAGTGCCACCCGGCCGGTGCCCATGGCGAACTCGAGCGCAGGCCCGTCTCCGGCCAGCTCGGCCAGCAGGTCCACGGTCGGGCCGATCACCTCCGGCGCGAACATGGCCGTCGAGCTCTCGTCGTAGACCGCCGCCACTTTTTCGCCGAAGTGGTCCTGGGGCACCGGGACATCCTCGCACCTCGGCGTCGTCCCGGCCAGCGGTTTCATCGCTCAGCACACGTCCGAGCGGTCGACCTCGGCATGGAACTGCTCGAAGCGTAGGCGCCGGCGGAACCGGGAGAGGCGGGGGGACGCAGGGGTCGCGCGTACTCCTCTCAGGCGTCGACAATGACCGAAGCCGCCCGGAGCGCCGACTTGGTCGGGTGAGCTGGGAGGTGCACGCTCGGCTCTCGCCTAGAGCGAGACTGTGCTCGTGCTTGTTATTGATGCAGCGAACGTCGTGGGCTCTCGCCCGACGGGCTGGTGGAAGGACCGCTCGAAGGCTGCTAGTGAGTTTGTCGGTCGCCTTCGGGCTGGCGCCGCTTCCGGTCGACTGCCCACGCCGGTCGTGGTGGTACTGGAAGGGAAGGCTCGCGCCGGCGTTCAAGAAGGTGTCGTCGACGGCGTAGAGGTAGTTCACGCTCGGGGGGGGCGTTGGCGCGACGTGCCTCACGCCCTGTGCGGATAGGGAGGAGTTCGCTAACGCCGACTCGGTACCCGGCCCCCGAGCCGGCGATCCACGCCGAACGGCAAATCTCGGTCGCGGCGATCAGCGGGTCACTTTCCGAGCTGCGGCGTAAGTCCGTCCACGTGCATCTCGTAGTACTCGTTGTTCGCCCATGGTCCGACCGCGCCTTCAACCACCTCACGCACGGCGTCGACCGATTCGCCTTCCCAGATGCAGATGCCGAGCCCGTGATCGTTGGTAGCCGCATGGATTGGCAACGCAACGTGGGAGGGAAGCCCAGCTTCGAGTGCCTTGGCCTCGGCGGCCTGAAAGCCTTCGGGGTCGTGAATTCGGTGGATGACTGTCACAAACACGGTTTTACCGTCCCTTCATCGGAGCGACTGCGCGGAAGCGCGGCCCCCTATTGATAGCACAGCCGACAATGGCCCGCTCTGGTGCGTCCGAGCACCACCACGTCGCGGCGACAGATTGCCCGGTCCACTTGCGTGCGAGCGAAAGGAATCGCCTCCCGGCCATGGCGCCAGACGGCTCGGGGAACAGCCAGTCAGTCCCGCAGTCGCGCCAGAGCAGCGCCTGTTGAGAGCGGCACCGTCCTCATGGTGGTGGAGGCGAGCAGGCGGCGCGTTAGACGACCTCGACAGAGCAACCGGTGGGCGAACCCTGGCTAGTTTGCGTTACAGGCGCCCTAGACTGATGGCCCCGAGAAAACGTGCCTAACCTCGGCCAGCCAGCACGTAGATTGGCCCGGTGCCCCCGCTAGACAGGCTCCTCGCCTTCATGGCCACCGCCCTCGTCGTGATCGTGGTGCCGGGGCCGAGCGTATTGTTTGTTGTGTCGAGGGCGCTGGCCAGCGGCCGGCGAGTCGCGGTATGGAGCGTCGTCGGAAATGCGCTGGGAGAGTACGTCCAGGTGTTTGCCGTCGCGTTCGGCATCGGTGCGCTCGCCGAGCGCTCGGTGGCAGCCTTCACATCACTCAAGCTTGTCGGCGGCGCCTACCTCGTGTACCTCGGCGCCAAGACCTTCAGGCAGCGACGATCGCTCGCCACGGCCCTGGTCGCGCCCGAGCTTAAATCGGACAGGCGCTCGTTCGCTCAAGGAGTGATCGTCGGGGTCACGAACCCGAAAACGGTCGTCTTCCTGGCCGCCATCCTCCCTCAGTTCGTCGACCGCGCTGGCGGGCACGTCCCCAAGCAGATCCTGCTTCTCGGGCTCGTCTTCGCGGTGATCGCGATCGTCTCGGACACAACCTGGGCGCTCGCGGCGGGCCGCTGTCGCAGGTGGTTCGCCCGTTCACCGCGACGTCTGGAGCTCATCGGAGGAGCGGGCGGCCTCGCCATCGTTGCAATCGGGGCCGGGCTCATCGTGTCCGGGCGCAAGGAGTGACATGCCTGCTGCCAACGCCGTAGGACCTGCGCTTACGGGAGGGGGTGTGCATTACCGCTGAGGTGGCACGGACTCCGACTTGGGCCCACCAAATGGCAGGTTTAGTGCGGACTGCCGTACAGACCGTCCATTATTGAGCGCCATGGCATTTGTCTCGACTCATTATTTTCGGTTTATTTCGGTGCCCATATCGACGTTCCTGAAGGAGCTCTGGATGTCAAGAGGGCCTCGACATCCTCCTCATCTCTGGAGGAACGGGCTCATGTGGTGGTGGCGGGAGTCACGACCAGGTAGAGGACCCCGTTGTCGTAGGTCCCGCTTCGAGCGAGCGACCACTTCGTCGGCGTGTCGTCGGGAAAGAGGTGAGGTCCCGCACCTCGGGTGAGGGGGTAGATGAACAGGTGTAGCTCGTCGATCAGACCGTCAGCGATTAGAGACCGCACAAGGGTGCCGCTGCCGCTCAGGTAGATGCCGCCATCAACTTCGTTTTTAAGTTGGCGGATCGTTTCGGGGCTGTAAGGCCCGAGGATCACGGAGTTGTTCCAGGTGGCTGCCTTTAGGGTGGAGGAGACGACATACTTGGTGGAATCGTTCATGAACGGGGCACCGGGATCGTCATCAGCTGTTCGGGTCGACCAGGCCGGCTCGAACATCTCGTAGGTGTTGCGTCCCAGCAGGATGGCTTCGCAGCTGGACATGAGATTGCCGATGTCCTGGCCCATAGCAGGGTCGAAGCCATAGTCGAAGGTCCAGGTTGGAGCGTCGATGACGCCATCGAGGCTCATGAACTCGTGCGCTTTGATCGTTCCCATGGTTAGTGGTTCCTTTCGGTCTCGGCGGCGACCTGCTCGCCGGTCACCTTTTCCACGAACGGGGAACTCCCAATCGACATCGAAGCGTCAGAAAGTTTGGGCGGCGGTCTGCTCACAGGGCGGCCCGTTGGCGGACCAGGAAGGCGCGTTCGACTGCGTTGGTGGTGAGTTCGATGGCTCGGTCGTAGGCGCCGAGTGCTTCGTGGCGGCGACCCGCTCGTGTGAGAAGGTCGGCGCGCGCCGCGTGGTATGGCTGGTAGGTGTCGAGCGTGCCGGAGTCGATGGCGGCGAGCGCGGCGAGCCCCTCGGCAGGGCCGTAGAGCTCGGCGACGGCCACCGAGCGGTTCAGGGCAACAACAGGGTGAGGGCGAAGGGCGTACAGCTGGTCGCAGAGCGCGATGATCTGGGACCAGTCGGTGGCTTCGGCGGTGGGTGCGTCGGCGTGCACCGCGGCTATGGCGGCCTGGACCTGGAACGGTCCGGGCTGGCCGCGGCGAAGGCAAGCACGCACGAGCTGGTGGCCTTCGATGATCAGTGCCTGGTTCCAGCGGGAGCGGTCCTGGTCGGCCAGGCGCACCATGGTCCCATCAGGGTTGCTGCGGGCGGGACGGCGGGACTCGCTGAGCAGCATCAGGGCGAGCAGACCGACGCCTTCGGGTTCGTCGGGCATCAGCTCGACGAGGGTTCGCCCCAGCCGGACAGCTTCCCTCGATAGATCGGTTCTGGTCAGGCTCTGTCCCGACGAGGCGGTATGGCCTTCGGTGTAGATGAGATAGATGGCGGCGAGGACCGCAGCGAGCCGGTCCGGGAGCTCCGCCGCGCCGGGTATTCGGTAGGAGGCGTGATTGTCGTGCAGTTTGCGTTTGGCCCGGACGATCCGTTGCGCCATCGTTGCCTCAGGCACCATAAACGACCTGGCGATCTCACCGGTCTGGAGGCCGGCGAGGAGCCGCAAGATGAGAGCGACCTGGGCGTCAGCAGCCAGGGCGGGATGTGCGCAGAGGAACATGAGCCGGAGCTGGTCATCCGCGACGACATCGACGAAATCGTCCAGCCTGTCGAGTTGGGGATTGGGGTCAGGGTCCATGCTGTCGGTGTGGAGTCGATGGGCCGCGAGATGA
>JBEKNX010000130.1:0-10725 GCA_049522375.1 Acidimicrobiales bacterium
GACGGCAAGGTCCGCTACATCGGGTGCTCCAACCACTCGGCCTGGCACGTCATGAAGGCGCTCGGTACTTCGGAGCGGCTCGGGTTCGAGCGCTACATCAGCCAGCAGATCTACTATTCGTTGCTGCACCGCGAGGCCGAGTACGAGCTGGTCCCGCTGTCGATCGACGAGCAAGTGGGCATCCTGGCGTGGAGCCCGCTGGCCGGCGGCCTGCTCAGCGGCAAGTACGGCCGGGACCGCACCGCCCCTGCGGGCGCCCGCCACACGACCGACTGGCGCGAGCCTCCCATCTACGACGAGGACAAGATGTACGCCGTTATCGAGGCGCTGGTCGAGGTGGCGCGTGAGCACGGCCACAGCCCGGCGCAAACGGCTCTGGCGTACCTGCTGGCCAAGCCCGGCGTCACTTCCCTCGTCGTCGGTGCCCGTTCGGGCGAGCAGCTGGCGGACAACCTGGGCTCGGCGACGTGGTTACTCGACGAAGGGGCCCGCCAACGCCTCGACGAGGTAAGCGCCGTCCCGCTGATTTATCCCTACTGGCACCAGCGGAACTCAGCCAGCGACCGCCTCAGCCCGGGAGACCTCACCCTGCTCGGCGGCCGGGTCTAGGCGGAAAGGGTGGCCGGCGGACGCGAGCACGTCCTGCTCAGAGCACGGCGCCGAGCTGCCAGGGGGTGAACTCTTCGTCCCCGAAGCCGAGCTCCTCGCTCTTGGTCCGTTGGCCCGACGCCACCGCCAGCACGAGGTCGAAGATCTCTCGGCCCACATCGTCGACGCTGAGCGTGCCGTCGACGATGGTCCCGCAGTTGACGTCCATGTCCTCCGACATGCGCCGGTAAACGTCGCTGTTGGTGGCCAGCTTTATGCACGGCGCCGGCTTGGACCCGAACACCGACCCTCGGCCGGTGGTGAAGCAGACCACGTTGGCCCCTCCCGCTACCATCCCGGTCACCGATACGGGGTCATAGCCGGGCGTGTCCATGAAGACAAAGCCCTTGGCGGTAACTCGTTCGGCGTACTCGTACACCGCCGTCAGCGGGCTGCTGCCCCCTTTGGCCACCGCGCCGAGCGATTTTTCCAGGATGGTCGTAAGGCCGCCCTCCTTGTTGCCGGGCGAAGGGTTGTTGTCCAGGCTGGCACCGCAGCTTTTTACGTAGCTTTCCCACCAACGGACCCTGTCCACCAGCTCCTCGCCTACCTCACGGCTGACCGCCCGGCGGGTCAACAGGTGCTCGGCGCCGTAGATCTCCGGCGTCTCGCCCAGGACGGCGGTGCCACCATGGCGGACCAGGAGGTCGGCCGCCACCCCCAGTGCCGGGTTGGCCGAAATGCCCGAGTAGGCGTCGGACCCGCCGCATTCCAGTCCCAGCACCAGCTCGCGGGCCGGGACGTCTGTGCGCACGACGTTATTGACCCCTCCGGCCAGGTCGCGGATGCGTGCCGTGGCCTCACGCACGGTCGCCCTCGTCCCACCCATGTCCTGGATGGTCATGGGCAACAGGGGGGTGCCCTGCGCCAGGTCGAAGCCCTCGGTCAGGGCCCGGACCTGGTTGACTTCACATCCCAGGCCGATCACCAGCAGAGCGCAGAAGTTGGGGTGGCGGGCATAGCCGCTCAACGTCCGGCGCAGGAGCTCGAAACCCTCGCCGGCGGCGGCCATCCCGCAGCCCGAACCGTGGGTCAGGGCGACCACGCCGTCCACATTGGGGTACTCGGCCAGGAGCTCGGAACCGGCTCCGAACTGGCCCGCCACCATCCGGGCCACGGTGGCCGAGCAGTTGACCGAGGTCAGAATGCCTATGTAGTTCCTGGTCGCCACCTGCCCATCCGAGCGGACGATGCCCTTGAACGTGGCGCTGGGCTCGGCGGCCGCCCCTCCGGTGCCCTTTAGGTCCTGGCCGAAGGCGTAGTCGCGCCCGAAGTCGGCAAAGGCGAGGTTGTGGGTGTGGACGTGTTCCCCGGCCTGGATGGGGCGCGTCGCCACCCCGATGACCTGGCCGTACTTGCGCACCTGGCCGCCGGCGGGAACGTCCGCCAGCGCCACTTTGTGGCCCGCCGGCAGGTCGTCCCGGAGCCTGACCACTAGGTCGCCGACGACGAGATCGGCCCCGGCGGGAAGGGCGGCGGTCATCACGCCGACCGTGTCGTCGGAGCGGAGGCGGAGGCAAGGCGGCGCGGTGGTTGTGCCCATGGCGTCACATCCTAAGAGGCGAGCAGGCATGATGGCGCCTGGTACTACCACGCACGCTGACGGCTACCACGCACCTTGACGGCCAGGCTGGGCCGCTCCCCGCCGTCCAAGCCCGTCCCCCGAGCCAAACTGGTCGGGTGGCGACCATCGACGACGTCCGCGCCCTGGCATCGCGCCTGCCCCGGTCGTATGAGGCGCTGGTCCGGGACAGGGTGAAGTTCCGGGTCGGCAGGATCGTCTACCTGGCGTTCTCCCGGGACGAGATGGTCATGGGCTTCGCCTTCCCGAAAGAAGAGCGCGAGGCGCTCGTGGCCTCCGAGCCCGACAAGTTCCAGATGCCGCGCGCCTCGGACCTGCGTTACAACTGGGTACAGGCCCGCTTGGCCGCCCTGGGAAGCGACGAAGTGCACGAGCTCGTGCTCGACGCCTGGCGGATGGTGGTGCCGAGGTCCGTGGCCGCCGGCTATATCGGGCCCGCCGCTGGCTATATCGGGCCCGCCGCTGGCTATATCGGGCCCGCCGCTGGCGGCGAACGGGCGCTGTAAGTGGTCCCTGGCGCGCCCACCGCTTGCCCTCGCTGAGTGGCCGGCGAGCTTCCGATGGCGCCGGGCATTAGTGCGCCACCACGCTGCGTGTGCACGTTGGCGCTCGGGGGGCCGGTCAGGTTCCGGTCTGAGAAGGCCCCGAGGTACCGCCGCCGCCCTTGTGGTTAGGTGGGACCAGTGATTATTTACGCCACCGACGTCGTAGACGCCGACAAGTTTGGGAGCGAAAGAGTGATTGAGGACCGTGAACTTTCCGAACCGTCGGTTCTAGCCGCGGCCACGGCGTTCCTGGCCGAGCGGTACCCCGAGCTGGCGGGGGAGGAGCTGGCCGGACTGCAGCTCGGGTCGAGTTGGCTCATCGAGGCGGAGGCCACCACGCGTGGTGGCCTAGAGCCGCCCTACAAGGTTGTGATGATGGTGAACCGCCACGGCTTCGTGGAGGAAGTCGGGACGGCGCCCACGTCGCGCCAGACTGTTCAACGCTGCCTGGCCGGCCTGCAGGCGCCCGCCGTCTGGTAGGGCTGCACTACCGCTCTCGGCGCCCCGGGCCAGCTAGTCGCCCCCGGTACCGACGCTGACGACGGGCCAGCCTTGGCATAGTAACGGGCCAGCCTTGGCATAGTTCAGTGTTGGTCGAGCCGACAAAGATAGGGGTGGAGCGCGTTGAGGACTTATTTCAGACTTCCCGCCGCGGGGGCGTTCTTCTTCGTGAGCGCCTGGGTGGTGATGGTCTTTGCCGGGGCGACGGGCCCGGACACCGGCTTGAGGCCGTTCGGTTACCTGACCTCCATGGTGCTGACCATTGCCTTATGGCTGGCCGTGGCGCCGGCCATCGGGGCCGTGGCCGGGCGCAAGCGTCACCGGGCCTGAGCCACGACCTTCTCGACGTAGGAGCAAAGCCGGTTACCCTCCGGACCGGCGAACCACTCCAGGTGGCCGAGGAGGTAGTCCCGGTAGGCGAGAGTGGCGTTGGCCGGGGAGCGCACGACGGCGTGAAAGTACTCGACCTCCGAGAGGGCATAGTCGACGTGGACGACGGGCAGGAGATGGGGGAGCGCGGCCTGCTCTTCGGGCCGGAGCGGGCGGACGGAGGAGTAACCGTCGAGCACCGCCTTGACGAGGTCCGGGCGCACGGAGCGACGGTCCGCTGGCTCCAACCAGCCGACCGTCGAGCGCTCGACCGCCGTGGCGAGGTCGTAACAGGCGGCGGTGAGGTTGCTCAGGCCGAAGTCGATGATCCCGGCCACCTGCGCCTGCGCCCCCCCGCCCGACCACAGGAGGTTGGAGGGGTGCCAGTCGTTGTGCGCCCATAATGGCGCCAGGGAGCCGGCGTAAGGCAAAAAGCGCGCCTGCAGGGAGCCCAGGCTGGTTGACAGCTCGTGGCGCCAGGGCCGGTGACGCAAGAAATCGGCCAGCCCGGGGCGTTGTTCGGCCAGGGCGGAAGCGGTCCCGACCGGGTCGGCGGAGCTGATGATGTCATGGGAAGCCCGGAGCGGCTCGAACGGCCGGGCCGGAGCGGCATAGGTCTCGCTGGCCAGGTGGAGCCGGGCCAAAGCCCGCCCGGCGGCTTCGCCGTGGCCCACCGACAAAAAGGGCGTCCACGACAGCGCGTCCCGGTAGAGGTCTTGGCCATCGAGCACCTCCAGGACCTCGTAGACGAAGCCGGCCTCCGTCCACGCCGAACGGGCACCATCGTCGAGGGCCCTGGGCACGGCAACCCCCTGGGCCTCCAGGTGCCGCATGAAACGGTGCTCTGCCTCCAGGCTGGTCACCGTCCTTACCGCCCCGTGGTGGCGCTTGGCCACGAACCGGCGCCCCCTGTGGCCGGCGGCCCCCGGTACCGAAATGACAGCGCTGGCGGCAAACGGGCGGGGGCTGTGCCAGGTGATGCTGGCGGCTGACGGGTCCCCCACGTCGGGCAGGTGCGCGAGCAGCCGGCGCACTTCTGCGGTCCGCAGCGGCGGCCAGTCGGGAGGTACGGCGGCGCCGCCCATCCCGTGGGCCAGGAAAGGCGCCGGCGCTGGTGAGGGGGCCATAGGTGCGTTGTGGTTACCAGCCGGCGCCTACCAGCCGGCGGCGGAGACGAGCGGCTCGGACAGTTTCTGGCCCGCCAGGTCGCCCAGTGCCGGCGCATCGCCGTAGGCCTTGACGGCACCTTTTTGCAGTACCACCCAGGCCCCATGGCCGTCGCGGGTGGGCACGATCATCTCGGCCGGGTCTTGTCTGCCATTGGTGGTGGCCGGTGCCTTCCAGGAGCCAAGGGCGATGGCATCTCCTTCGGGGTACACGGCGCCGTTGTCCAGCAAAACCCAGTAGCCCCGGCCGTCGGGGGTGCGCACGGCCGTGCGGACCGGCACCTTCCTAGCGGTGGCGTACGCCTGGCAATCGCTGGCGGGGATGGTCGGGGCATCGCCGAAAGCCAGCACTTTGCAGGTGGACAGGACCAGCCAATAGCCCTTACCGGTGGCGTCGGGCACCAGCGCGCTAAGGCCCTGCCCACAACGAGCGAGCGTGGCGCACGTGCCCTCGAAGCGAGCATCCCCGAAGGCATAGACGCCCCCTTGCCACGAGATCATGAAATAGCCCTTCCCGTCCGCCGTAGGCACTATGGCGGGGACCTCGGCGTCCAGCACGCCGATATCTTGCAGCGACCCGAAATAAGTGGCGTCCCCGAAGGGGAAAATTCCCCCGTTGACGGTCACCAACCAGTAGCCGCCATCGTCGGGCGTGGTAGCTATGCCCGTCACCACCGCCAGGCTCACGACCAGGTTGCGGACCTTGGTCACCATGTTCCCCGTGGAGCCGTGGAACCGGGCGTCCCCGAAGGCGAAAACCCCGCCGTCGTCGCCCACGAGCCAGTAGCCATGGCTTCCCGGGGGCGTAGTCGTCACCGGGGCCGGAAGAGCTGGCCCGGGGGTGGTGGTGCTCGTGGTCGTGGTCGTCTGGGGCGTGCCGGTGACGATGGGGACGGCCGGGAAATGGCTCGGCACCGTGGCCGGGCGACCGTAACTGAGGTTGAACGAGTCCGTGGACGGGTCGTAGGCGGCGGGGTAGGACTGCACGACGTTGTTGGTGCTTTGCTTCACCATGTAGACAGGCGACGCCGTGGCCGCCCGGGTGCCCGTGCCCTGGACGCCTATGTCCGAGAACTGCACGCTGCCGTAGTCAGCCAGGGGCTCGATGTTGCCTGTGTCCGCGTCCGTGGGCGCCTCCTCGATCCATTCGGCGCTCGCCTCTGGGGCGCTGTAGGCGACCGAGCCCGTCCATAACGAACCCTCGGTCGAGTCGTCGACGCTGATGGACCAGGTGCCCGGTTGGTCCCGGGCGATCTCGACCGTGATGCGGTCTCCGGGTTGGACGGCGCCCAGTTCGATCGACACGGCCGGGAGCATTTCGTACCAGGCGTAGTACAGCACCCCTTGGGGGCCCCAGTCCTGTTCGGTGCCCGCCTGTATCAAGCTGGCGTCCGTGTCGCCGTCTATGCCCACCCACGTGCTCGAGGCGCTGGACGGGCTCGGGCCCACCGTGGGCACGGTCCAACTGCCGGTGATCCCGGTGAACCGGGCGCCGGTGCCGACGTCGACGTAGCCGGACCAGTTGGTGGACTCGTTGCCGATGGGGATCGTCGTGCCGTGGCCCGGCGCGCGGACCAGTACATGGGGGCGGGGCCACGACGACGGGACCGGTCTGCCCACCGACAGGGGCAGGGCCCGGCCGGGGACGGCGGCCGAAGTCGCAGTGGCCCCCGCCGGGCCGGCTCCGACCAGGCCGGGCAGGGCCGCCACCGCCATGGCTGCAGCCGCGGCTATGACGCAAAGGGCCGTGACGGTTTGTTGCCAACGCGCAGCCGCCGATCGACGCATTCTGAGAGGCACCTTTCAGAGATTAGGGCGCCCGTGCGCCCGGGGCAGCACCTAGGGAGCCGCCATCGCCTATGATCGACTTTACCGATCGCGTTTTGTCACGTTGGCACGACGCGAGCCACTGGTGGTCCCGGGCTCCTTCTGCTCAGGTTTGCGAGTGTGCGACTGACAGAACGGAGCCTGTTTTGCCTTCTTCAGCTATGGGCGCAATCACGCCCATTGCCTCTTTTACCGACCTCGGGGTGCCCCATGCCCTGGTGCAGGTCCTGCACCGGCGGGGCATCACCGAACCCCTTCCCGTACAGGCCGCCATAATCCCCGACGCCCTCGAGGGCCGGGACGTTTCTGGCATGGCGCCCACCGGGTCCGGCAAGACGCTGGCCTTCGCGCTGCCGATGGCGGTGCTCGTTTCCCGCGGCGCGCCCAAGCGCCCCCGCGGACTTGTCCTGGCGCCGACCCGGGAGCTCGCCTCCCAAATTGCGGGCGAGCTCGCCCCTTTCCTGGCCACCCGTAACCTGAAGGTCCACCCCATCTTCGGCGGCGTCGCCTTCACTCCCCAGCGCCGCGCCCTTCAGCGCGGTGTCGACGTAGTAGTCGCCTGTCCCGGGCGGCTGGAGGACCTGATGCACATGGGGGAGGTGGTCCTGTCCGACGTGGACATCGTCGTCGTCGACGAGGCCGACCGGATGGCCGATATGGGCTTCCTGCCGGCCGTGCGGCGCATTCTCGACGCCACTAACGCCCGGCGCCAGACGATGCTGTTCTCTGCCACCCTCGACGACGAGTCAGTCCGGCCCCTGGTCCGCAACTACCAGCGCCAGCCCGTCCGCCATGAGGTGGTCTCGACGGTGGAGGAAGTAGGTCGGGCCACGCACCGGTTCCGGACTGTCGCCGCCGCCGAGCGCGCCGCGGCTTGCGCCGAGGTGGTGAAGGGCGAGGCCTCCACGATCGTCTTCGTCCGCACCAAGCACGGCGCCGACCGCCTAGCCCGCCAGCTCGGCAATAGCGGGTTGGCCGTGGCCGCCATACACGGTGGGCACAGCCAGCCTCAGAGAGACCGGACCCTGGCCGCGTTCCGGGCCGGCAAGGTCCGGGCCCTGGTGGCCACCGACGTGGCCGCCCGCGGCGTACATGTCGATGACGTCTCCTGCGTCGTCCACTATGACCTGCCCCCCGACCCCAAGGATTACCTGCACCGGTCCGGCCGTACCGCCCGGGCGGGGGCGGCAGGTTCGGTCGTGGCCTTCGTCTCCCCCGACCAAAGGCAGGCCGCCGCCGCTCTGGCCCGGGCGCTCGACCTCGACGTCGGCACCCCCAGGGACAGCTCTCCTGTCCCCTTGCGCCGCGACCGGCCCAAGCGGCGCCGGGCCCCGTATACTTCGTAGAGCACCCTCTCGGTTCCGTCCATGCAAGCCGAGCACAATTAGCGGCTACAGCCGCCGGGTAATCGCATGGGTGGAAGGAAAAGTGCCATGCCTACGGGCACCGTAAAATGGTTCAACGCCGACAAGGGCTACGGCTTTATCACGCCCGACATCGCTGGACCTGACCTGTTTGTGCACCATTCGGCTATCGAGGCGTCCGGTTTCCGGCAGCTGACCGAGGGCCAAAAGGTCGAGTTCACTGCCGAGCAGGGCCCCAAGGGGCCTCAGGCCGCCGGGGTCCGTCCTGCCTAGAACTTCTGGTACTGCTCGGGACGGCCGCGACGGCCGGGATAACCGGGAAGGGCGTTCGCAGTCTTTTGGGCAAAACAGGGCACCTCGTCCCGCCAACCGCAAGGACGTCGACGACGAAGTCCTCAAGCTCAGGGACAGCGGGATTTCTTACTCGGCCGTCGCCGGCCGGCTCGGCCTCAACCGGGCTGTCGACGCCCAAGCCGGCTTTGTCCGCGCCCTGCGCCGCCGGCCCGATGAGGAAAGAGCCCAGCTAACCCTGCGTGAATCAGCGCGACTTGATGCTCTGGAGCTCAGGGTGCGCAGCCGCGACGCCGAAGAGCCCGAGAAAATGAACCGGCGCCTAGGGGCGCTGGAGAAGTTGCGCGAAGCGATCAGGTAGGCGCCAGGGCCAGCCACAATGCGCCGTCCCCCCGGGGACGGCCGTCATTTTTTCGCCGGGACGACCCCACGATGGCGCTCACCGAGGGTGCTGGCCGTGGACGGCCGTCACTTGACGGCGACGCCCATCTCCGAAAGGGCTTTCAGCTCCTTTTTGAGGTCGCCCATCTCGTCTCGCAGGCGCGCCGCGTACTCGAAACGAAGGTCGGCCGCCGCTTCGCGCATCTCCTCCTCCAGGGCCGAAATGAGCCTGGTGAGGTCGGCCACGGGCATGCCCGCCAGGTCGGAGCGGGCACGGTCGTGGCGGCGGCTGCGCCGGTCCGCCCCCGGCACGGGGGCCGTGCCCGCCGTGTCCCTCCGGCCCAACATGCTGAGGATGTCGCTCACCGCTCGGCGCACCGTCTGAGGGTTGATGCCGTGCTCGGCGTTGTACTCCTGTTGGAGCAGGCGCCTCCGGTGCGTCTCGGAAATGGCATGGCGCATCGAGTCGGTCATCTCGTCGGCGTACATGATCACCGAACCGTCCACGTTGCGGGCGGCCCGCCCGATGGTCTGGACGAGCGACGTCTCCGAGCGCAGGAACCCTTCCTTGTCGGCGTCCAGGATGGCTACCAGCGAGACCTCGGGCAGGTCGATCCCCTCCCGGAGCAGGTTGATCCCGACGAGCACGTCGAACTCGCCCAGGCGCAGGTCCCGCAGGATCTCTATGCGCTCGAGGGTGTCGATGTTGGAGTGCAGGTACCTGACCTTCAGGCCCTGCTCGAGCAGGTAGTCGGTCAGGTCCTCGGCCATCTTCTTGGTGAGGGTGGTGACCAGGACGCGCCCGCCTTCGGCCGTCCGTTTGGCCACTTCGGTCATGAGGTCGTCGATCTGTCCCTTGGTGGGCCGGACCACCACTTCCGGGTCGATCAGGCCGGTGGGGCGGACGATCTGCTCTACCACCTGGTCGGAGACCGATATCTCGTAGGCCGAAGGGGTGGCCGACATGAAAACGCACTGGTTGACCCGTTCCAGCAGCTCCTCGTAGCGCAGGGGCCGGTTGTCGGCGGCCGAGGGCAGGCGGAAACCGTGCTCGATGAGGGTCTCCTTCCGGGACCGGTCGCCGTGGTACTGGCCGTGCAGCTGAGGTACGGCCACGTGCGACTCGTCTATGACCAGCAGGTAGTCCTTGGGAAAGAAGTCGAGGAGCGTGTTGGGGGCCTGCCCGGCGGCACGCCCGTCGATGTGGCGGCTGTAGTTCTCGATGCCGGCGCAGCTGCCCACCTCGGCCATCATCTCGAGGTCGTAGCTCGTGCGCATGCGCAGGCGCTGTGCTTCCAGGAGCTTGCCGGCGCGTTCGAAATAGGACAAGCGCTCTTGCAGCTCGACCTCGATGCCGGCGATGGCCCGGCGCATCCGCTCGTCGCCGGCCACATAATGCGTGGCCGGGAAAATGACGACCTCGTCGACCTCGCCCAACAGTTCGCCCGTGACCGGGTCGATGCGGGTCATGCGCTCTACCTCGTCGCCGAAGAGCTCGATGCGCAGGGTGTGCTCCTCGTAGGCGGGGTGGACCTCGACGGTGTCGCCCCGGACGCGGAACTTCCCGCGCACGAGGTTGGCGTCGTTGCGCTCGTACTGCATGTCGACGAGCCGGCTCAGGATGGCGCGCTGGTCGTAGTTGTGCCCGACGGCCAGGGCCAATATGTGCTGGCCATATTCCTCGGGCGAGCCCAGGCCGTAAATGCACGACACCGAGGCCACCACGATGACGTCCCGGCGGGTCAGCAGGGCCGACGTGGCCGAATGGCGGAGCCGGTCGATCTCGTCGTTTATCGAGCTGTCCTTTTCGATGTAGGTGTCGCTCGAGGGAATATAGGCCTCGGGCTGGTAGTAGTCGTAATAACTGACGAAGTACTCGACCCGGTTGTGGGGGAATATCTCCCTCATCTCGTTGGCGAACTGGGCGGCCAGCGACTTGTTGGGCTCGATCACCAGGGTGGGCCGCTGGACCTGCTCGATGGTCCAGGCGATGGTGGCGCTCTTGCCGCTGCCGGTGATGCCGAGGAGCGTCTGGAAGCGGTCGCCGCGCC
>JBEKNX010000131.1:0-10619 GCA_049522375.1 Acidimicrobiales bacterium
GACGCCCGCACCGATACCGCGCTCCAGACGTTGAAGGTCGGTGGCAAATAGGTCGTCACCCAACAGCTGCGTCGTAGTCGCGAGACGGCTTGCGGCAAGCTGCCACCCCGACCAGTCGTCCTCTGCCAGAGGATCTTCGACCGAAACGATCGGGTAGTCGCGACACCATTCGGATATCTCACTGATGAGGCCGGCAGCGTCGAGCTCGCGCCTCTCGGTTCGAAGCACGTACCCCGTCGGCGTCGTGAGCTGACTCGCCGCCACATCGATGGCAATGGCGACTTCCGTGCCGGGCGTTAGGCCGGCTGCCTCGATCCCAGCGCAAAGCAGGTCGAGAGCATCACGGTTCCTGCCTAATCCAAGACCGAGACCTCCCTCGTCGGCGGCCAGGTCGGCGAAGTGCCCTCTCGCAGTGGCCTCGCGCCGAGTTGCCTCCCGGACTGAGGCGGCCCACTCAAGGGCCTCCCCGAAGCTTGTCGCCGCGACGGGCACAACGAGGAAGTCCTGCACGTCCAGGCAGCCGCCCGCATGAGCACCCCCAGAGAGGATATTCACCATCGGGAGCGGCAATGCTGGTCCCACTCCAAGATGGCCCGCGAGGTGCCGGTACAGCTGGGCCCCTGCCGACTCTGCAGCAGCGACCGCGACAGCGACCGAAATAGCAAGCACGGCATTGGCGCCGAGACGGGACAAGTCCGGGGTGCCGTCAACGGCGGTGAGCGTCTCGTCGACGGCTCGTTGGTCAGCTGCGTCGAGCCCCTTGATGGCTGGCCCGAGCACGGTGGCGACATTGGCGACGGCACAGAGGACGCCCCTGCCCCCGTAACGCCTGCCCCCGTCGCGCAGCTCGTGGCGCTCATGGCGCGACGTCGACGCGCCCGAAGGCACCCTCGCCGACCCACGAGCGCCGCCCGAGAGCGTCACCTCGCACCAAACAGTCGGCCGGCCCCGGGAGTCGAGCACCTCACAGGCATCGATCGCATCAATTGCGGTTCCGCTCATAGCGGCTCACAACCGTAAGAGGACGGCCATACCGAGAACGGGTGCACCGGTTCCCGCAAGAGCCTCACCCCGATGCGCCACGCATGTTCTCGCTCCGTTGTCGTCAGGTACTCGGCCTGTGACTTTCCATCAACTCGGGCGAGAACGAGACAGCCCACTTGCAGACCGAGGCTCTCGTCGGCCGGGACGAGCATCGCCCCGGCTGCATCTCGATAGCACTCGAGGAACTGAGCCGCGCACCGTCGGTACGACTCGGTTCCTAACGGGCGGTGGACAGATTTGAGTAACAGGTGCGCGACCAGGAAGGCAAGGTCGAAGACAGGGTTTCCCGCGTGCGCCACCTCGAAGTCGATGACCCACAGCCCGTCGTCGCCGACAAGCACATTCTTCGGGGAGAAATCCCCATGGACGAAGCAACTGTGCGAGCCATCAATTAGAGGTCCCGCGGCCAGCGTGACCTGCTCCGCCACATCTGGGTGCCTGGTCGCGATGGTGCGGTAGAAGGGGTCGATCCGCAGCTGGGTGAACACCTCGAGGTCAGTCAGTCCTGTCAGCTTGGCCCCGTCCTGAGTGCTCACCCGATGCCATGTACCGAGCAACGCTCCGAGACGTTGAGCCACCGAAAGGTCGACGACGCCTTCGAGCAGCAGCTCCTTCCAGGACCGCCAAGAGGCTGGTGCCGCCGTCATCGTCATCGTGCAGGACTCGGCGTCCAGGTCAAGAAGTACTGGGACAGCTGCGGGAGTGGTCGCCCGGGCCAAGTTGAGAGCGGCGGCCTCGATGAACGCGCGTTCAGGATTGGCCAGCCACTCGTCTGCGACCAATAGGCGGCTGCGAGGCTGCTTGACGACGACGCGGTAGCTCCCGGATTCGACGAGCAGGACAATGCTTGACACGCCGCCTCCGAGCGCGGTCACCAAGGCCCCCCTACTGCCATCGGGCAATAGGCCGCGATTTTCCAAATAACCGAGGACAGACAGAGCGTCGAGTGGGCCGGAGCCACTGTTAGCACAAGGGCTGAGGTGTTTTGTGCCGAACCGTTCCAATGCGTCGGTGGTCCCTCGAGGCACGCCAGGATCCTGCTCCAAGTCAGCCTCGTCCCTCGAGTGGGCCATTGCGCGGTTCGCCGGCTGGTGGCTTGCCGTGTCGACGGGCCCGCTGTCGGGCTTGCTCGAGCGCCCATACGGCAGAGTCGATGTGCCGAGCCATCGCGGCCCGAGCCGTGGCGGCGTCGTTCGCCTTGATGGCTTCGAAAATGGCAGTGTGTTCTTTGGCTGCGCGGGTGAGCACCGTCGCGGACCGCTGTGTTTCCCTCCTGGTGGCGAGCATCCTGTCGTTCACCAAATCAAGAACGCTCGCATAGATAACATTGTGACTTGCGTCGGCGATTGCCTTGTGGAAAGCAACGTCTTCGACCCATGTCGGTAGGCGTTCGTGGTGTGCGTGCTGGAACATCTGGAGCCGCAGCGATATGTTCTCGAGATCCTGGGCCGACGCGTGCTCGGCCGCCCGCCCAGCGACCTCTACTTCAATGAGCCGACGGAAGTCGTACAAGTCAGAGATAGCTTGGTCGTCTAATAGCGCGGCGATGATCGTCTCGTCGAGTGCTTGGTCCGAGGACACGCCAAGGACGGTAACGCCGCGGCCTGGCCGTACATCGACGAGACCCTGCGCCGCTAGGGCGTGAACGGCTTCGCGGACGGTGTTGCGCCCTACGTGGAAGAGCTCCATGAGCCCCCGTTCGGTCGGCAGTCGTTCCCCGGCCCGAATTTCCCCGGAACGGAGGAGCCGGAGTAGCTCCTCGGTCACAGCCTGGCTCAGATTGCGGCGCGATACCCCTACTGTTCTCGCTTCGGTCAACCTACACCTTTTCTATTGTCTGTTGGGCACAGAGCCTTATGGCGTCTAGCCCCGACCTCTTCCCCGACCTGCCCGTTCCTTCTTGATTCGTCCTTAGGGAGTCCGATAAAATCCCTTCATCCTACTAAGTTGGCCCTGATTTGACTCTGGGTTGTTCATCCAGTAAAGTCGCTTCATCCTACCAAACTGCACTGGGAGGGGCAAAACCCAGCGGGGGCCCATCCGGGGGGCTGAGTCGTGAAGGGGGAGCGTGGCGCAGGTTGACAGCAGGGGGTCGCTAGAGACCGGCCGTGAGGCTACTTCGGCCGCGGCGACCGAGCCGCTGCTCGTGCTTGAGCATGCCACCAGGAGCTTTGGCGCCGTAAGGGCGCTCGAGGACGTGGCGTTGGAGCTTTACCCGGGCGAGACCCATGGGCTTGTCGGTGAGAACGGGGCCGGCAAGTCCACGCTGGTCAAGATCCTGGCGGGGGTCTACCAACCCGATGAAGGAGTGCTCCACATCGGCGGCCGGGAGGTCGTGCTCTCTAACCCTGCCGCAGCCCGCGACGCCGGCATCGCCGTCATCTACCAGGAACCTAACCTCTTCCCCGACCTCACCGTGGCAGAGAACGTGTTCATGGGCCGCCAGCCGCTGCGCAGCGGGCACCGGATCGACGCCAAGGCGATGCACCGTCGGGTCCTGGAGCTGCTCGCCACGCTCGGGGTGCGCCTGGACCCCGAGAGGATCGCCCGGGGCTTGTCGATCGCCGACCAGCAGATCGTCGAGATCGCCAAGGCGCTGTCGCTAGAGGCCAGGGTGATCATCATGGACGAGCCGACGGCCGCCCTCTCGGCGTACGAGGTCCAAAGGCTGTTCCGGGTGGTCGAAACACTGCGGGCGTCCGGGACGGCCGTGCTGTTCATCTCCCACCGCCTGGACGAGGTGTTCGTGATCTGCCAGCGGGTGACCGTCATGCGTGACGGTCGCCGGGTCCTTTCACGTCCCCTCGAAGGCCTCACTGCCGACGACCTCGTACGGGCCATGGTCGGCCGCGACGTGGTCGAACGGGAGCAAAGGGACCAGGTACGGCTCGGCGACGTTGTGCTCAATGTGGACCGCCTCACCCGCGAGGGCGTTTTCGTCGACGTCTCCTTCGAGGTCCGCAGCGGTGAGATAGTCGCCCTGGCGGGGCTGGTGGGAGCGGGCCGGAGCGAGGTCGTGCGGGCCATCTTCGGCATTGACCGTTATGACGCGGGCAGGGTGCAAGTCGGGGGTAAGCCCCTCAAGAGGGCGGCCCCGGTGGCAGCGATGGCGGCCGGCGTCGGCCTGGTGCCTGAGGACCGGCGGCTGCAGGGACTGGTCATGGAGCTGTCGATCGGGGGCAACATCGCGCTGGCGTCCCTTAAGCGCCTGCAGCACTTCGGCCTGGTGCGGCGGGCGGCCGAGAACCGTTACGCGGCGGAGTGGGCCACCCGCCTCAGCCTCAAGTACGGCCGGTTCTCCAACCCGGTCTCAACGCTGTCGGGGGGTAACCAGCAAAAGGCCGTGCTGGCGAAGTGGCTGAGCCGCCGCCCGCAGCTCCTCATCGTAGACGAGCCGACCCGGGGGATCGACGTAGCCACCAAGAGCGAAGTCCACCGCCTGCTGCTCGAGCTGGCCCAGGAGGGCGTGGCCGTCTTGATGATCTCATCTGAGCTGCCCGAGGTGCTCCGGGTCGCCGACCGCGTGCTGGTCATGCGCGAGGGCCGCCTGGTTGCTGAGTTCAGCCACGAGCAGGCGTCGGAGGAGTCCGTCGTCGCTGCCGCCACCGGGCAGGTGGAGGTGGTCGCATCATGAGCGCGTTGCCGGCCACCCTCAAGGGAGCGGGCCCCGAGGGAGGGGGGGCGGCGACCTCGGGCTCACGCCGGCTGGCCGACCTTATCTTCAGGGTCCGGGAGTTCGGCATCATTGCCGTCCTGCTCGTGTTCGTGGCGGTGACCTCTGCCATCCAGCCAAGGTTCGTCAACGTCCAGAACATCAAGTTCGTCTTCTTCAATGCGGTCATCTTTGCCCTTCTGGCCCTGGGGGAGACGATGGTCGTGCTGACCCGCAACGTCGACATCTCCGTCGGCTCGGTCCTCGGCCTGTCCGCCTATCTTTCGGCCCACCTTTTTTCTCAGATCCACGGGATACCGATCCTGGTGGTGTTCCTGGCCGGCTTGGTCATCGGGCTCGCCTGCGGCGTCGTCAACGGTGCCATTGTGGCCGTCGCACGTGTCCCGAGCCTGGTCGTCACCCTGGCCACCCTGTACATCTTCCGCGCCCTGGACGTCATCATCGTGGGGGGCGGGCTGGTCGTCGCCAGCACCCTTCCCAATGGGTTCCTCGCCATCACCACCTCCAGCCTTAGCGCCGTCCCGTACCTCGCCATCGTGGTGGCCGCCGTGGTAATTGCCGGGGCGTTCTATTTACGGTGGTTCCGTTCGGGGCGCGAGCTCTACGCCATCGGTTCCAACCCGGCCGCCGCCACGTTGGCCGGTATCCCGACAGGCAAACGGGTCTTCACTGCCTTTGTCATAAGCGGCGGCATCGCCGGCATCGCCGGCGTCCTGTGGGCCGCCACTTACGGCACTATCGACTCCACCGCCGGGTACGGCTACGAGCTCACGGTCGTGGCCGCGGTCGTGGTGGGCGGGGTGAACATATTCGGTGGGAGCGGGACGGTGACCGGAGCGGCACTGGGGGCGCTCCTGCTCGCCACCATCAACCAGGCGCTGTACGTGCTCGGGATCTCCTCGTTCTGGGACCTGGCCATCGACGGCTTCCTCATCGTCCTCGCCATCTCGCTCGACCACTGGATCTCCGTCCGCCTGACCAGCGCATTGCGCAAGAGGAGCCTCCATCATGCGACCTGAGACGGCACTAAGCCCGGACGAGGTCGATCCGGCGGCACCACCGCCCGGGGCCGGGACCGCCTTGCTCCCCTCCCGGCAGACGGCTTTTCCCGGTGAACGTGCCCGGGGCCTGGTCCGCTGGGAGAGCGCGCTCGTAGTCGCCTTGGTGGCGACGGTCGTGATCGGTGCCCTTACCTCACACCAGTTCCTCACTTCGACCAACATCTTCAGCAACGTCTCTTTGCTTTACGGCGAGCTCGCCATCATGACCTTGCCCATGACGCTGGTCATACTCGCCGGGGAGATCGACCTGTCGATCGCATCCATCCTGGCCCTGTCGAGCAGCCTCGTTGGTTACCTGTGGGAGCACCATTGGTCCATGCCGTTGATCATCGCCTGCGTGCTCGGCGTGGGGCTGGTGTGCGGGGCCGTCAACGGGGTCCTGGTGACGCGCTTCGGGCTCCCGTCCCTGGCCGTGACCATAGGCACCAAGACCCTCTTTGCCGGCATCGCGCAGATCGTCCTCGGCCCGTCGATCATCACCAATTTCCCCTCGGGGTACACGACGATCGGCGTGAACCCCGTCCCTGGCACCCACGAGCTGCTTTCGTACTCCGCCGTGTTTTTCATAGTGCTCGCCATCATCTTCGGCATCGTGCTGCATGCGACGCCCTTTGGTCGTTCGGTGGTGGCCATCGGCTGGAACAAGGAGGCCGCCCAGTTCGCCGGGATCCGCGTCAAGAGGGTGAAGACCTTGCTCTATATGGTCTCGGGCCTGATGGGTGCGCTGGCCGGCATCCTCTACACCTTCAGGCTGAGCACCGCAGAGTCGGACAACGGGATCGACCTGGTGCTGCCGGTCATCGCCGTCGTCCTCTTAGGCGGCGTCTCCATCTTCGGGGGCAAGGGCACCCTTGTCGGTGTCATCCTGGCGGTGCTCGTGTATTGCGGCCTGCAGAGCGCCCTGTTGCTGACGAACTTCAACGCCAACGCGCTGGAGATAGTCACCGGCGGCCTCCTTCTCCTAAGCGTCCTCATACCCAACGTCGGAGAACTGACCGACCGGGCCCGCCGCTTCAGGGCCCGTTACCGCGTAAGCGGTACTTCTTAGGACGAAAGGAGGTCCAGAAGAGCTTCCCCAGCCAGTTTTTACCAATCCAACAAGTGAAAGGATCCAAGCAACCATGCGTTCGACATTCCCCAAGTGGAGAGCGGCCCTCGCTGGCCTCGCCGTCGCGGCAATGGCGGCGACGACGCTCGTCGGCACCGCCGGTACGGCGCAAGCTGCGCCCTCCTTGACCAAGGGCCTCAAAGTATTCGTCGTCCCCAAGAACCTCGGTAACTCCTACTTCACAACTGCAGACAGCGTGAAGAGCGGAGGTGCGCTGGCCGCCCTCCAGCAGCTGGGCGAAATTGGCCAGGAGACCAGTGGCACGACCGACACGCCAGCCTCGCAATTGCCCGTCATCCAGGCGGACATCACCAAGGGCGCCAATGCCCTCATCATCTCAGGGACAGACCCCGCTGCTCTCTGCCCGACGCTCAACGCGGCAATGAAGAAGGGCATCACGGTCGTCACCTATGACTCTGACACCAACTGCCGGAGCCTGTTCATCGAGCAGGCAACGGCCCAGGGGATCGGCGCCATCGAGGTCGACCTCCTTGCTGCGGAGATCCACGACACCGGCCAGATCGCCATCGTGTCGGCGTCCATCGACGACACCAACCAGAACACCTGGATCGGCTACATGAAGCAGGAGCTCAAGAAGTTCCCGAAGATCACGCTCGTCAAGATCGTTTATGGCAATGACGACACGGCGACTTCCACCCAGGTGACCGAGGGCCTGCTTTCCGGCTATCCCAACCTGAAGGGCATCATTTCCCCGACGTCGGTCGGGTTGCCCGCCGTCGCGGCTGTACTTGACAGTGCCAAGTACCGGGGCAAGATCTACGCCACCGGCCTCGCCACCCCGAACGAGATGAAGAAGTACATAGCCGACGGCACCGTCATAGCGTTCGCGCTCTGGAACCCGGCCAACCTTGGCTACCTTGCCGCCTACGCCGCCGTCGAGCTGGCGTCGCACGCCATCACCAATGCCCCAGGGCAAACCTTTGTCGCCGGCAAGCTGGGCAAGTACGTGGTGGGCGCCGACCACACGGTCCTCCTCGGGGCGCCGTTCGTGTTGAACAAGTCCAACGTCAACCAGTTCAACTTCTAATTCGCTATCTTCCCGGCGGGGCCGTCCCTGGTGGCCGGCCCCGCAAGGGGTAGGTGCCATGGAGCGCCCGCACGGAAAGGAGCAACAATGCCGCAAGGACTTCGAGGGGTAAAGCAGGAACTTCGCCAGCAGTGGATCGAGACACCGTCCTGGGCGTACGGCAACACCGGTACCAGGTTCAAGGTGTTCCGCAACCCGGCCGCGGCCCGGGGCCCCTACGAGAAGATCGAGGACGCGGCGTTGGTCAACCGCCTCACCGGGGTTGCCCCCTCGGTGGCGCTCCACATCCCCTGGGACCGGGTCGACGACCCCGCCAAGCTGGCCAAGCACGCGGCCGACCTGGGCCTGCGCATCGGGGCCATAAACCCCAACGTCTTCCAGGACGACGAGTACCGCCTGGGCAGCGTGTGCCACCCTGACCCCAAGGTGCGCCGCAAGGCCACCGACCACCTCTTGGAGTGCGTGGAGATCGCCGTCGCTGTCGGGTCGCCGGCCGTCAGCCTTTGGTTTGCCGACGGCACCAACTACCCGGGCCAGGACGACATCCGGGGCCGCCAGGACCGCCTGGCCGAGGCATTGCGGGAGACCTACGACGCCCTGCCTGAAGGCATCGGCATGCTCCTTGAGTACAAGTTGTTCGAGCCCGGCTTTTACACCATGGACGTGCCGGACTGGGGGACTTCGCTCAGCCATTGCCTGGCCCTTGGCCCCAAGGCCAACGTGCTGGTGGACACCGGCCACCATGCGCCAGGGACCAACATCGAGTTCATCGTCGCCTCCCTGCTGCGCCTCGGCCGCCTCGGCGGGTTCCATTTCAACAGCCGCTTCTACGCCGACGACGACCTGCTCGTCGGGGCGGCCGACCCCTACCAGCTGTTCCGCATCATTAACGAGATAGTGGCCGCCGGCGCCCACCTCCCGGGTTCGGGGGTGGCGTTCATGCTCGACCAGTGCCACAACATCGAGGACAAGGTGGCGGCCGAGATCCGCTCGGTGATGAACGTCCAGGAGGCCACGGCCAAGGCCCTCCTGGTCGACCGGGGTGCTCTGCGGGCCGCCCAGGACGAAGGCGATGTCCTCGCCGCCAATGGGGCGCTCATTGACGCCTTCAACACCGACGTCCGCCCTCTCCTGGCCGAATTGCGCCAGGAAATGGGTATCGACCCCGACCCGTTGGCTGCCTATGCCCGCTCCGGGTACGCCGAGCGGGCGAGGTCCGAGCGTGCTGGGGGCGGCGCCGTCGGATGGGGAGGCTGAGCCCAGTGGAGGTTAGGCCACGGGCTTTCAGGCGCCGGTCCCGTTGACCCGGCATTGGCCAAAATGACCGCCCCTCACCTTCACGCGGCCATGGATCTCGGGGCCTCGAGCGTGCGTCTGTTCGCCGGGCAGCTTGACGGCGACCGGCTCGAAGTGCGCGAGGCTGCCCGTGTTGCCAATGGGCCCGTCCGGTTGCCGGACGGTCTGCACTGGGACCTGATCCACGTTTACCAAGTCATGCTCGAGGCCCTCACCGAGCTCTCGCGCCAGGCCGGGGGCGATCCGCTATCGGTTGGCGTCGACAGCTGGGGCAACGACTATGGCCTTCTCCAAGCTGACGGCCACCTACTAGGCCTCCCCTTCCACTACAGGGACGAGCGGACCACCGGGCGCCTCGAGCAGGCCAACAGCCTCGTTGGCCTCGAGCGCATCTACGAGGCGACGGGCATCCAGGTGATGGAGTTCAACACGCTGTTCCAGCTGCTTGCCGAGCGCGAGCTGGCCAGTTACGCTGTCGCTTCGGATCTGCTGCTCATCCCCGACCTGTTTGGCTACATGCTCACCGGCGAGCGGCGCCTCGAGCGGACAAACGCGTCGACGACTCAGCTCGTCGACGCGCGCACAGGCCAGCTCGTCCATTGGATGTTGTCGCTCCTCGGGTTGCGAGGCGATCTGTTTGCCCCGCCGATCGAGGTCGGCGAGGTGCTGGGCCCGGTATTGGCGGATGTGGCTCGGAGCGTCGAGCTCCGCTCACCCGTGTCGGTCGTCACAGTGGGGTCCCACGACACCGCTTCGGCCGTGCTCGGCGCCCCCGCCCTGACTGACGACTTCGCCTACGTTGTTAGCGGGACCTGGTCACTGGTCGGCCTCGAATTGGAGGCTCCGGTGATCGACGAGGCTAGCAGGCAGGCAAACTTCTCCAACGAGCTCGGCGTGGACGGGACCGTACGGTTCCTCCGCAACGCCATGGGCCACTTCATGTTGCAGGAGTGTGAGCGTTCCTGGGCACGCGCCGGCCAGCCGAGGCGTGTCGGTGCCTTGCTCGAGCAAGCTGCTTGTTGTCTCCCTTTTCGCTCGCTCATCGACACTTCCAGTCCAGAGTTCGCGAGGCCGGGCAACATGCCTGAACGCGTGCGTTCGGCCTGCGCGAAAACGGGCGAGCCGGTACCGGAGAACGATGCTGAGCTCGTGCGCTGCGTGGTTGACTCCATGGCACTTGCCATCGCCGCAACACTCGAGGACGCGCAGCGCTGCGCACGTCGCCATGTCGGAGTCGTTCACCTAGTCGGGGGCGGGGCAGCCAACGATCTCCTCATCGCACTGGTCGCGGCCACTAGCGGGCTCGAAGTGGTCGCCGGGCCGGTGGAGGCGTCGGCCATCGGGAACCTCCTGGTCCAGCTGCGAGCGGCAGGTAGCGTCGGCGACCGG
>JBEKNX010000132.1:0-10604 GCA_049522375.1 Acidimicrobiales bacterium
GGCCAAGGCCTGGAGGAGCTCGGTAGCGCCGGCACAGGGGCTCCCGTCACGGGCCAGCTGCTGAGCGGCGGCCGCCAGTTCGGCTTCGAGGTGTTCGAGCACGGCGGGAAGGTGCGTGGGGTCGTCTTGCTTCAGCAGGGCCAAGTACTCGCGCACGATCTGGGGGTCCGTCTTACCGCTCATCGAGACCCGCTGTGTGGGAGCCTCGCCCAGCACCGCTTCGATGGCACGGTCAAAGACGGCACCACCGACCTTGCCCGCCTTCAGCAGAGTCCCATCTATGTCGAAGAGGAGCAGTCGTCGAACGGGCACACTGCAGCCTACTAAGCGGTGACGCCAGGTCGGGACGGCGGGCTCTAACGGGACCGGCCGGCGGGGGACGGTTCTTGCCGCTCCCGGCTGTAGCGGTGAAAGACTGCCACCATGCCGACGACCTCAGCTCGCGTCAGCGCCACGCCCGAGTGGAAGGCCCTGACTGACCATTTCGCCACACTGCGTGACGTGCACCTCCGTGGCCTGTTCGCCGAAGAGCCCGACAGGGGCGCATCGATGACCGTCGAGGCGGCCGACCTCGTACTCGATTACTCGAAGAACAGGCTCACTCCCGAAACCGTGCGGCTGCTGGTCGCCGTGGCGGAGAGGGCGGGGCTCCGCGAACGTACCGAAGCGATGTTCGCTGGTCAGCATATAAACGTGACCGAGGACAGAGCCGCACTTCACGTGGCCTTGCGGGTGCCACGGGACGTGGAGATGGACGTCGACGGCCAGGACGTGGTACCAGGCGTGCACAGGGTGCTCGAGAAGATGGCTGAGTTCGCCGACGCCGTCCGCGGCGGGAGGTGGCGTGGGTTCACCGGCAGAAGGATCAGGAACGTGGTCAACATCGGGATCGGCGGCTCTGACCTCGGGCCGGCCATGGCCTACGAGGCTTTGCTGCCATGCTCCGACCGGGCGCTACGCGTGCGCTTCGTGTCCAACGTGGACGGGGCCGACATATGGGAGGCGACGGCCGACATCGACGCGGCGGAGACCCTTTTCGTAGTCAGCTCCAAGACCTTCACCACCCTGGAGACCATCGGTAACGCCAAGACGGCCAAAGAATGGCTTTTGTCGTCCCTGGGGGACGCCGCCGCGGTACGCAACCATTTTGTGGCCGTCTCGACCAACGCCAAAGAGGTGGCGGCCTTCGGCATCGACACGGACAACATGTTCGAGTTCTGGGACTGGGTCGGGGGACGTTATTCGTACGACTCGGCCATAGGACTGTCGCTGATGATCTCGATCGGGCCGGAGCATTTCCGGGAGATGCTGGCTGGCTTTAGGGCTATCGACGAGCATTTTCGGCACGCCCCGTACGAGCACAACCTGCCCGCTCTCTTAGGCCTGATCGGGATCTGGTACAACGATTTTTTCAGGGCCGAGACCCAAGCGGTGCTGCCCTACAGCCATTACCTTTCCAAATTCCCCGCATACCTTCAACAGCTCGACATGGAAAGCAACGGCAAGTCCGTGACACTGGACGGACATGCCGTCGACATGTCGACGGGGCCGGTCGTCTGGGGGACGCCCGGTACCAATGGCCAGCATGCCTATTACCAGCTGCTGCACCAGGGGACGCGCCTCGTCCCCGCCGACTTCATCGGTTTTCTGCGCCCTTCTCGCCGGGTCGGCGGGCACCACGACCTGCTCATGGCCAACTTCTTCGCTCAGACCGAGGCGCTGGCCTTCGGCAAGACGGCCGAGGAAGCCCGAGCCGAGGGCATAGCCGAGCGACTGGTCCCACATCGCAGTTTCCCGGGCAACCGCCCGACCAACACCATCCTGGCCCCCGAGCTGAGCCCCCGAGTGTTGGGCGAGCTCGTGGCCACCTATGAGCACAAGGTGTTCACCCAGGGCGTGATCTGGGGCATCAACAGCTTCGACCAGTGGGGAGTCGAGCTAGGCAAGTCCCTGGCTTTGCGCATCGTCCCTGAGCTCACCACGGAGGCCGAGCCGTCCCTAACCCATGACAGCTCCACCAATGGCCTTATCCGCCGGTACCGTGCCGCTCGACGACCCTAAGGAACTGAGCAGCACGGACTAAGACGGGCCCGACTAAAGCTGTCCCATGTAGCGGTAAAGAGCGCTACGGACGAGAATGTCGAGATCTTGGGGCGAGCACAGTGTCTCCCCTCCACCCCAGATCTTGAGCTCGAGCGGTACAAGGGCCTTACGCTGGAGAGCCTGAAGATCCTCGTCGGTGGGCGCGGAATTCAGAATGTCGACGATCAAGTCGAACACGACGGTGCCCCAGCCCGAGAGCGGGCGGCGAGACTGGTTGAAGTCGCGCACACGTCGAAGAGAACCGCGGTCACTGTGGGCGAGCAAGTTCAGGTAACCCCAAGCTGGTGCTGCCTCTCCCCGTTCTTGGAGGGCTATCAGCACGTCCCCCTGGATCAAAGCCTCGGCAAGTTGTACTACCGAGATGTCCGACTTTTGCTGTGGGTGGGTTGGGTTCACTCCTGCCGCTCCTATTCATTGCCGTGCGCTGCAGCTGCGGACCTACGCTTGCTACCCATCCGTAATGACCCGGGCCACCAGGTGGTGGGCACGGCTCGACAACTAAGGGCTTCGCTAACAATTGCACGCGCGAAGGCCGTACCGCACGTGTTCTCCTGATCATGCACGCCCTTAGCGCTGACCGGCGCAAGCACCGCGCGCAGAGCGTTATGAGCCCGTCCTTCAGCGCAAAGCCCGGAATTGGTATAGACCCAGTAGCCGAAACCGCACGCGGCCGGGTGGCACCGCCGGGGTCAGCCCGCGGGCGCCACCGGTGCGGTTACCCTCTCCAGCGCTCCCAGCGCGTCCAGGATCCGAGCAGAGCAGGTGGTCATTTGCAGGACCGGGCAGCGCTCGACGATGGCCTCGACGAGGGCGGCGAAGGCTCTTCCGGCCTCGCTGTCCTGGTCGAGGGCGGCCGGCTCCCCCCTGTCCCCACCCAGACCGACGGCGGGCTCGAGGGGGATGCTGGCCAGCAAAGGGGCACCGATCTCGCCGGCCAGGCGCAGGCCGCCCCCGTGGCCGAAAAGCTCGTAGCGTTCCCCGTGCGCGCAATGGAAGGCGGCCATGTTCTCGACCACGCCGACGACCCGCAAGTAGCTCTTGCGGGCCATGGTGGCGGCCCGAGCGGCGACCTTCTGCGCCGTCCCCCCAGGGGTGGTCACGACCAGCACCTCGGCACTGGGCAACATCCGCGCTAGGCCCATCTGGATGTCCCCGGTACCCGGGGGCATGTCGACTACTAGGTAGTCGATGTCCCCCCAGGCCACGTCTTCCAAGAAGTGCTGGACAGCGCGGTTGAGCATCAGGCCTCGCCACATGACCGCGTCGTCCTCGCCGGCGAGAAAGCCCATCGACACGACCCGCAGTTCACCGCCGGCGATCCGGCGGACCAGCGGCCGGATCAGCTTGCGCTCAGGATCGTCGGCGTCCCTCGTCGCCTCCAGTGGGCCGCTGACGCCGAGCATCCGGGGGACGGAAAAACCGGCGATGTCGGCGTCGAGCACCCCGACTATGTAGCCCCGGGCGGCAAGCCCGGCCGCCAAGTTGACCGATACCGACGATTTGCCCACCCCACCTTTGCCTGACGAGACGGCGAGCACCCGGGCCCGAGCGGGCACGGTGGTCTTGGGCGCCCGTTCGCGGGCTTTCCAGCGGGCCCTGGCCATGAGGGCCGCCTTCTGCTCGGGGGACATCGAGCTAGTCACGACGTCGACGGCGCTGACCCCGGTCAGAGCTCCGGCCCTGGCCATGACCTCCGCCTTG
Source organism: Acidimicrobiales bacterium (assembly GCA_049522375.1). GTDB lineage: Bacteria > Actinomycetota > Acidimicrobiia > Acidimicrobiales > Palsa-688 > Fen-671. Next base: position 3,805 of record JBEKNX010000132.1, read on the forward strand.
ATCTGCCCTCGCAGCGGGCAGGACGGGGTGGTAAGCGCGACCCGGACCGTGACGGTACCGCCGGGGCCGATCTCAACATTGTCGACCATGCCCAGGTCGACGATGTTGTCGCCCAGTTCCGGGTCGACGACTCCCCGCAGGGCGTCCCGCACGGCGGCCTCGTTCAGCGGGGGGAACTCGTCCATATGGCCATCGTACGGCCGAAGCCGGCGAGGACCGTCGCCCTCGGGTCGCGGCCGTGCCGGCCGTACCGGCCTGGCCAGGGGGCACCGGGAACGGCCCTCGACCCTGTACGATGTCCGAAATCCTTAGTTCGCGCAGGAGGCCCCGTGAGCACCACTTCGACGTCCCGTCCCACTGAGACCTTCGTCCTGACCGACGTAGCCGCCGCCAAGGTGAGCGAACTGCTCGAACAGGAGGGCAACCCCGAGCTGTTCCTCCGTGTCGCCGTACGCCCTGGAGGTTGCTCGGGCTTCTCCTACGAGATGTTCTTTGACTCGGAGGTGGCCGATGACGACGTGCAGGCCGGCACTGCCGCGGTCAAGGTCGTGATCGACCCGGCCAGTGCTTCTCTGCTCGTCGGCGCCTCGCTCGACTACAAGGACGGCCTTCAGGGCGCCGGGTTTTCCATCAACAACCCCAACGCCACCCGCACCTGCGGCTGCGGCCAGTCGTTCAGCTGAGCAGCGCCCGGGTGCCAGGCGCGATGGAAGGTCCGGTGGTGGCCATGGCTCGGCGGGTGCCGGAGTGGCCTTGAGCGGGCCCCCGCTCCCGTACACGCCGGTAGTCCGGGCCGGGCCCTGGCTGATCGTTTCCGGCCAGGTCGGCCTCCGGGATGGCACGATCGTGCCCGGTGGTGTGAGAGCGGAGGCGGAGCAGGCGCTTTCCAACCTGGCGGCGAGGCTGGCCGACCACGGTGCCGGGCTGGCGGACGTCGCCAAAACGACGGTCTTCATGACCGACATAGCCGATTTCGCCGCCATCAACGAGGTATATGCCAAGGCCTTCGGTGACCGCTTCCCGGCGCGCTCGGCCGTGGCGGTGGCCGCATTACCGATGGATGCGTCCTTCGAGGTGGAGGCGTGGGCCTACTGCCCGGGGCCCGGACGAGCGTAAGCTCCCTGCCCGCTCGGGTGCTGGCCGTGCTCAGAGCGTCCAGCGGCTCTGGCCGAAGCGGTAGCCGACCGAGCGCACCGTCGAGATCACGCTGGCGTGCTCCTCGCCGAGCTTGGCCCTGAGCCTGCGAATATGCACGTCGACGGTGCGGGCGCCACCGTAGTACTCGTACCCCCACACCCGCGACAGCAGCGTTTCGCGGGTGAAGACCTTGCCCGGGTGCGTAGCCAGGAACTTGAGCAGCTCGTACTCCATGAAAGTGAGCGAAAGGGGGCGCCCGGCCACCGACGCCTGGTACGTCTCCAGGTTGAGCACTAACGGCCCGTACTCCACGAGCTCGGGCCGCAAGCCCCGGCCGGTGCGCCAGAACAGGTGCGATAGGCGGGTTTCGAGCTCGCGGGGGTCGCAGGGCGTGGCGCAGAAGTCGTCGAAGAGGTCCTCGCGCAGCTCGAGGGCCCCCAGCTGCTGGGGCGAGACCAGGAGCAGAAGGGGAGAAAAAGGTACGTCCCGTTTGCGCAAGGAACGGCACAGAGCAAAGGCGGCGTCGGGTTGTTCGCCGGCACAGATCACTCCACCGGACCAGCCGTCGTCGGGCTCGGTCTCCTGCGCCTCGGCCAGCGAGCCGACGGCTTTCCAGCTGTAGCTAGCCAGGCCCAGGGCTTGGGCCAGCGCCGCAGAGGGGGGATCGGGGAAAACCAGGAGGGGTTCCACGCTCTATCTGCCTTTCCTGTCGGGGACCGGTCGCATCACAGCGCCGAAAGGTACCGGCGCAGCTCGAACGGGGTAACCTCTGACTTGTAGGCGGCCCACTCCGCCCGTTTGTTGCGCAAGAACCACTCGAAGACGTGCTCTCCGAGGGCTTCGGCCACCAGTTCCGAGCGCTCCATGGCGTCCAACGCCTCGGCCAGGGACGCGGGCAGGGGTCGGATCCCCTCAGCCAGGCGTTCCTGAGCCGACATGTGGTAGATGTTGGCCGAAGCCTCCTTGGGCAGTTCGTAGCGGCCCCGGATGCCGGCCAGACCGGCCGCCAGTATGACGGCCCAGGCCAGGTAGGGGTTGGCGCCGGGGTCGGGCGAACGGTACTCGATACGCGTTGAGTCCCGCTTGCCCTTCTTGATCGGAGGCACCCTGACCAGGGCGGACCGGTTGTTCTGTGCCCAGGAGATGTAGACCGGTGCCTCGATCAGGGGCTGGTCCAGCTGGGAGACGATGAGCCGCTTGTACGAGTTGACCCACTGGTTGGTGATGGCGGTTATCTCACTGGCGTGGTGGATAACCCCGGCTATGAACTGCCGGGCCACCTGCGAAAGGTGGTACTCGTCGGAGTCGTCGTAGAAGGCGTTGGTGTCGCCGTCGAAAAGGGACATGTGAGTGTGCATCCCCGAGCCCTGAACACCTCCGAGCGGTTTGGGCATGAAGGTTGCCAGGATCCCCTTGCGGGCAGCCATCTCCTTTACGACCACCCTGACCAGCATGACCGTGTCGGCCATTGTCATGGCGTCGGTGTAGCGGAGGTCGATCTCGTGCTGGCTGGGGGCGTCCTCATGCTGGCTGTACTCGACCGGGATGCCCATTTCCTCGAGCATGAGTACCGTCTCACGGCGCAGCGCCGTGGCCTGGTTGTTGCCCATCAGCTCGAAGTAGGAACCCGTGTCCAGCGGCACCGGCGCGCTGCCGTTGTTGGCCTCCGGCTGAGCGAAGTAGAAGTACTCCAGCTCGGGGGCGACGAAGAAGGAAAAACCCTGGTCGCGGGCCTGGTCGAGCACCCGACGGAGGACTTGGCGGGGGTCGCCCTCAAAGGGGGCCCCGTCCAGGTTGAAGATGTCGCAGACGACCCGGGCCACGGGCGCCTCGCTCGAAAGGTAGGGCAGCATCTGGAACGTCTTAGGGTCCGGTACGGCCAGGACGTCGCTCTCTTGGACCCTGGAGAACCCGTCGATGGCCGAGCCGTCGAAGGTCATGCCCTCCTCGAGGGCGTTCTCGAGCTCGGCCGGGGTTATGTTGAACGCCTTGGGTATGCCGAGCACGTCGGTGAACCACAGCTGCACGAAGCGGATGCCGCGTTCCTCCACGGTCCTCAGTACATAGTCCTTTTGGGAATCCATGGCCCCTCCTCGGCCTGGGCACCGCTCGTGCGCCGGGGCCCTCGCCTATGACACGATAGGTCCGAAGTGGGACGGCCTGCCGGTCTGACCGGCTCGTCGCCTGCGACGTTCACACAGAGTTCACACAGGAGCAACGCACTGGCTACATGGGCCTGCGACCGTGGGCTACCGCGGTGGCCCCGCGTTGCCACCAAGACATCACTAGAAAGGGGAAACCTACCTTGGCCTTCACGAGGCGTACGCCCGAGGAGGTCCTGTCGCTGGTCAAGCAGGAGGGTGTCGAGATCATCGACTTCCGTTTCTGCGACTTGCCTGGGCTCATGCAACACTTTTCCGTGCCGGCGCACGAACTGACCGACGGTGTCTTCGAGGACGGGCTCGGGTTCGACGGCTCGTCGATCCGGGGGTTCCAGGAGATCCAGGAGTCGGACATGCTCTTGATGCCGGACCCGGACACGGCCGTCATCGACCCGTTCCGCCAGCACAGGACCCTTAACCTCAACTGCTTCGTCCGCGACCCGGTCACAGGCGAGTCCTATTCTCGCGACCCGCGCTACGTGGCCAAAAAAGCTGAAGACTACCTGGTCTCGACGGGGCTCGCCGATACTGCCTATTTCGGGCCCGAAGCCGAGTTCTTTATTTTCGACGACATCCGCTTCGACCAGAACTCGCACGAGGGTTACTACCACATCGACTCGATCGAAGGCGTTTGGAACTCCGGCAGCGACGAGGGGCCCAACCTGGGTTTCAAGCCCCGGTACAAGGAAGGGTACTTCCCCATCCCGCCCATGGACCATTTCCAGGACTTGCGCTCGGAGATGATCCTGACCATGGAGAAAATGGGCATCGAGATCGAAGTGCAGCACCATGAGGTGGGCACGGCCGGACAGGCCGAGATCGACATGCGCTTCGACACCCTCCTGACCATGGCCGACAAGCTCATGCTTTATAAGTACTGCGTGAAAAGTGTGGCCCGGGCCAACGGCTATACCGCCACTTTCATGCCCAAGCCCTTGTTCGGTGACAACGGGTCGGGCATGCACGTCCACAGCTCGCTGTGGAGCGGGGGCGAACCGCTCTTCTACTCCGAAGTCGGTTATGCCGGTCTTTCGGACATGGCTCGGTGGTACATCGGGGGCTTGCTGAAGCACGCCCCGGCCATCCTGGCGTTTGCAGCTCCTACGACCAACAGCTACAAGCGCCTGGTCCCGGGCTACGAGGCGCCCGTCAACCTGGTGTACTCCCAGCGCAACCGCTCGGCTGCGTGCCGGATCCCGCTGTACTCGAAGAGCCCCAAAGCCAAGCGGGTGGAGTTCCGCTGCCCGGACCCGGCATGTAACCCGTACCTGGCCTTCTCGGCCATCTTGATGGCCGGCCTCGACGGCGTCCTCAACAAGACCGAGCCGCCCGACCCGGTGGACAAGGACCTGTACGACCTGCCCCCCGAGGAACTGGCCTTGGTCCCACAGGTGCCAGGCTCCTTACCGGAGTCCCTGGCGGCGTTGGAAGCCGACCACGAGTTCCTGCAGGCCGGCGGTGTCTTCACCGACGACCTCATCGAGACCTGGGTGGAGTACAAGAGGATCCACGAGATCGACCCGGTGCGGCTTCGCCCGCACCCCTGGGAGTTTTACCTGTACTACGACATATAGGCTCTGAACTGCTGTTATGTCCTTCGAAAGGCCCTTTGGTCTAAAAATGGTCTAAAACCTGGTAGCCTCCTCGGGCATGAAAGGCACCATGTCCGAGCGAGGTACCGGCGTCTGGCGGCTCCGGGTGCTGACCGGGTACACGGCCGACGGCAGGGCCGTCCAGCGGAGCAAGACGGTCAAGGGCACGCGCCGGCAGGCTCAGACCGAGCTGGCGAAGTTCGTCGCCGAGGCGGGAGCGGACGAGGTTGCGGTTCCAGGGGCCATCACGTTCGGCCGCTACTTGACCGAGCAGTACCTCCCGCAAGTGAAAGACAACCTGAGCCCCGAGACCTACCGCAACCATTCGAGCCGCGTGAACGGCCGCATCATCCCTGACCTCGGCCATGTGCAGCTGGCCAAGCTGACGGCTCTACACCTCGACCAGGCCTACCGGAGATGGCGCAAGGACGGCCTAGCCGCTTCCACGGTGCGCGCCCACCACCTCATCATCAGCTCGGCGCTCACCCAGGCCTACAAGTGGGGCCTGATCCAGCGATCGGTGGCGCCGTTGGCCACCCTGCCAATGGTCGAGCAACGTGACCCGACACTGCCGACCCTCGACCAGATCGCGCTCCTGGTGCGTCTCACGAAAGACAGCGACCCGGTACTGTCGGCGGCCATCATGCTCGCTGCCCTCACGGGCTGCCGCCGGGGCGAACTTTGCGGTCTCAAGTGGGGAGACGTGGACCAGGTCGGGATGGTCTTGAACGTGCGCCGCGCCGCCAAACGGGCGCAGGGCGGCGAGAAAATCATCGGGCCGACCAAGACGCATAAGACCAGGCGGCTCTCGATCGACGACGTCACCGTTGCGGTCATCAACGAGCACCGCGCCCGTGCCATTGAGTGGGCGGCAGCGGCCGAGGTGGAAGTCGATGACGACGGTTTCGTACTGACTTGGGACCCCTCGGGGGCCGCCCCAGCCAACCCCGACGTGATCACGACGAAGTTCGCCCGGCTCACGGAGAAGGCCGGTTGCCCCCAGGTCAGGTTCCATGACTTGAGGCATGCCGTGGCAACGACTCTCTTGGCCGAAGGAACGGACGTAGCCACCGTGGCCATGCGGCTCGGCCACGCGTCGCCTGTCACGACTATGAGGGTGTACGCGCACGTCCTGGAAGCTCACGACCGCAAAGCCGCGGGGGTCATGGGCGCCCTGCTGGCCTCGACGAAAGCCGAGTAGTTCACCACGTAGCGCCGCCCCATCTTGACTGCGCCGCGCAACTGGCCGGCCCGGGCCAGGCGGTAGACGCTCTCTTTCGCCAACCCGAGGCGTTCAGCCAATTGCGGGATGCTCACCCACTCGATGTCGCCGGTGGCGCCACCCTCGTTGGTTGGCCCGGGCGACGCTGTCACGTCGGCTTGGGTCTCGCCCATCCCCTTACCGGTCCAGGCCGGCAGCACTCTCGGCTCCGGGTTCACACCAGCTGTCATCGACGGTTACCTCCTCGTCGGGCCCTGATGGTCCAGGGCTCTCAAAGGCAGGGGCCGAGGTGGCGATGTCTCGCACCGGCCGAACCTGGAAGGCCACGCATGGCTGAGTACAGCGTCCCCTAGCGGGCTACCGCTGGGCGCGTTCTCATCCGCCACCGTGCGGGCGGAGTGTCTGGCTTACGGGGCAAGCCATCCGCGGCCAAGGGCGGAGGCCAGTCCGGGAGACCTCCGGGTGGCGAAACCGACGTCGAGCACGGCGGCGGTCAGGGGCGGAATGCCGTCCTCGCTGAGGTCCACGCCAAGGACCTTTTCGAGCCACTCCAGTACCACCGACCACGGCCACACCTTGGTCCCATCGCCGACCACTCCTATCGGGGCCGGGAAGCCGCCGGGCCCACGCTTACCGTCCACCAAGAGCCGGACATACTCCCTGGTGCGGCCGACGCGCCGCGCGATA